>NZ_JBHSGR010000025.1:0-76909 GCF_042654585.1 Geodermatophilus arenarius | reverse complement strand
GTCCGCGGCGACCAGCAGCGGCGCCGCCGCCAGGCCCGTGGCCAGGCCGGCGACCAGCGTGGCGACGTCGTCGGCGCGGGCGGCGCCCAGGACGGCGAGCGTGCCGTCGAGCAGCGCGCCGACCAGCACCGTCCACACCAGCAGCGCCGCGCCGCCGCGGCGGTCGGCGCCCCCGCGGGCGAACGCCACGGCCGAGCCGGCGAGCGGCACCAGCGGGACGCCGGCGAGCAGCACCCAGCCGGTCGCGGCGGCGGAGACGACGGCGACCGCGACCGCGGCGACCCCGCCGGCGACGGCGGCCACCCCGGCCGGGACCGACCCGGCACGCAGCAGCCCGGCGCCGCGGGCGGCGGCGAGGACGCCCAGCCCGCCCAGCAGCAGCCGGGCGCCGAGGTCCCCGGTCACGACGGCGAGCACCGCGAGGACGACGAGCACGACGCCGAGGGCGGCGCGCAGCGGCCAGGCGCGGCGGGCGACGTCCCGCTCCGTGCGGAGAGGAGCGGGACCTGTCTTCGTGCGTGCCGTCGTCGCGTTGACCACGACGCCCAGTGTCCCGCATCGGCCGCCGGACCCGGCGCGGCGGCCCGGCGCGTGCGACGCTCGGGTCCCGCGCGAGCAGGCGCACGGGCGAGGACGACGGGGGCGGCGTGACCGAGGGCGGGGTCCGGGCGCCGCAGCGCGCTGCCCGCAGCCGCCTGCTCGAGCACGTCGCCCGCGCCGGGCTGGTCGGCTACGCCCTCATCCACCTGCTGGTCGCCTGGCTGGCGCTGCAGCTGGGCTGGGGCACGCCCGGGCTGGTCACCCCCGCCGAGTCGACCGACTCCGCCGGCGCGCTCGCCCTGCTCGCCGCCACCCCGCTGGGCAACGTCCTGCTGTGGGTGCTGGCCGGCGCGCTGGCCGGCCTGTGCCTGTGGCAGGCGGTCGAGGTGCTGCGCCACCACCACCGGCTGCCGCCGCCGGGCCGCGAGCGCCGCGCGGCGCTGGTGCAGGTGGTCAAGACCGTGGGGACGGCGGCCCTCTACGGCTACCTGGCGGTGGCGGCGGTCCGGCAGGCCCTGGGCCTGGTGCAGCCGCCCGCCGAGGACCGCGAGGCCGTGCGGGGCGTGCTGTCGTGGCCGGCCGGGCAGGAGCTGGTGGTGGGCGTCGCGGCGGTCGTCGTCGGCATCGGGCTCTACCACGTGCGCAAGGGCCTGCGGTCGGACTTCCTCGGGGAGATCGACCTCCGCACCGTCGCCCCGGCGCTGTGCCGGCTCACCCACCGGTTCGCCCAGGTGGGCTTCGTGCTCAAGGGCGTGGCGCTGGTCCTCGTCGGCGGCATCGTGGGCTGGGCCGCGGCGACCTTCGACCCGGCGCGCGCCACCGGTCTCGACGGGGCGCTGCGCGCCGTCGCCGGGGAGCCCTACGGCCGGTGGCTGCTGGTCGTCGTCGCCACCGGGCTGGCCTCCTTCGCCGTCTACCTGCTGGCCCGGGCCCGGCACCCGGTCGGCTGACCGGCGCGGCGGCCGTCCCCGTGCCACGCTGACGCGGCACAGGAGCGGACCGAGGAGGGCGGCCATGACCGGAACGGGGACGGCGGCGGGCAGGTCCGGCAGGAGTGACGCCCTCGAGAACCTGGCGCGCGTGGGGCTGGTCGCCTACGGCGTCGTCCACCTGCTGGTCGCCTGGCTGGCGCTGCAGCTGGCCTGGGGTGGCGGCGGGCAGCCGGCCGACCAGTCCGGCGCGCTCGGCACCCTCGCCGCCACGTCGGTCGGCAAGCCGCTGCTGTGGGTGCTGGCCATCGGGCTGGTCGCACTCGCGCTGTGGCAGGCCGCCGAGGTGCTGCGCTGGCGGTACGGCTGGTCGGCGTCGGGCGAGCTGCGCACGAAGGCGGTCACGAAGTCGGTCAAGGCGCTGGCCAAGGCGGTCGTCTACGTCGTGCTGGCGGTGACCGCGTTCCGGTTCGCCACCGGCGCCGGCCAGTCGAGCGCGGCCCAGCAGCAGCAGACCGCGGCCGGCGTGTTCGGCTGGCCCGGCGGGCGCTGGCTGGTCGGCGCGGCCGGCCTGGTGGTCATCGGCATCGGCGTCCACCACGTGCTCAAGGGCGTCAGGCAGAGCTTCGTCGACGAGATCGACCTCGCCGCCGCACCCCCGGCCGCCCGCCGCACGGTCACCCGCCTCGGCCAGGTCGGCTACCCGGCCAAGGGCGTGGCGTTCGGGGTGGTCGGCGCGCTGCTGGTCTACGCGGCGGTCACGGTCGACCCGGCCAAGGTCTCGGGCCTCGACGGCGCGATGCGCACCATCCTCGAGGCCCCGTTCGGGAAGGCGCTGCTGACCCTGGTGGCCGTGGGCATCGCCGCGTTCGGCGTCTTCTGCTTCGTCCGGGCGCGCTACCCCGAGCGGACGTGACGGGGCCGCTCTCCCGCGTGCACCGGGCGGTCACGGCCGCCCGGGAGGTCACCGACCACCCGGTGCTGGAGGCCGCCGCCCGCGTCGGGCTCGTCGCCTACGGGGTGGTGCACCTGCTCATCGGCTGGCTGACCTGGCGGGTCTCCCGCGGCGCCGGCGGCACCGACGCCGACCAGACCGGGGCGCTGGAGACGGTCGCCGGCACCCCCGGCGGGTCGGTGCTGCTGTGGGCGATCGGCCTGGGACTGCTGGCGCTGGCGCTCTGGCAGGGCGGTGAGGTGCTGCTGTGGTGGCGCGGGCTGCTCGACCCGGCGCGCCGCACCCGCACCGCCGTCGTCTGCGCCAAGTGCCTGGCCAAGGCGTTCGTGTACGCCGTCCTCGGCGTCACCGCGCTGCTGTTCGCCGTCGGCGCCGAGTACGAGGCCGACGAGCGGCTGCGCGAGCTGACCGGCGAGACCCTCGAGGTGCCCGGCGGCGCGGTGGCGGTGGCGGTCGCGGCCACCGGCGTCGTCGCGGTGGGGCTGTACTCGCTGTGGCGCGGGGCCACCGGCGGCTTCATGAAGGACGTCGACCTGCCCGCCGCCCCCGACCGGTGGGAGCCGGTGATCGAGGCCGTCGGGCGGGTCGGGTACGTGGCGAAGGGCGTGGCGTTCGGCGTCGTCGGGGTGCTGCTGTGGCGCGCGGCGACGACGGCCGACGCCTCCACCGCCACCGGCCTGGACGGCGCGGTGACCACGATCGGCCGCACCGGCGCGGGACCGTGGCTGCTCACCGTCGTCGCGGCCGGGTTCGCGGCGTTCGGCGTCTACGCCCTGGCCCGCGCCCGCTACCCCGACCGCGACCCGTCGCAGTGACGTGCGGGAACGGCCCCCGTGCAGGGGCCCTCCGCCTGCGCGTGCGAGGTGTGGGGGGCCTTCCTCAGGTGCGGGGGCCGCCGGCGACGTAGACGACCTGACCGGAGACGAAGCCCGCGCCCTCGCTGACGAAGAACGAGACGGTGTGCGCGATGTCCTCGGGCACGCCGGCGCGGGCCACCGGGATCGCCGCGGCGCGCTCGGCCACGTACTCCTCCCAGTCGCGGCCGATCCGCTCGGCGGTCGCCCTGGTCATCTCGGTCTGGATGAAGCCCGGGGCGATCGCGTTGGCGGTGACGCCGAACTTGCCCAGCTCGATGGCGAGGGTCTTGGTGAAGCCCTGCAGCCCGGCCTTCGCGGTGGCGTAGTTGGCCTGGCCGCGGTTGCCCAGCGCCGAGGTGCTCGACAGGTTGACCACCCGGCCCCACTTCGCGTCCACCATGTGCTTCTGGCAGGCGCGGGTCATGAGGAACGAGCCGCGCAGGTGGACGTGCATGACCAGGTCCCAGTCGGCGTCGGTCATCTTGAACAGCATGTTGTCGCGGGTGACGCCCGCGTTGTTCACGAGCACGACCGGCGGGCCGAGCTCGGCGGCGATCCGGTCGACGGCGGCCTGCACCTGCTCGGCGTCGCCGACGTCGGCCCCCACCCCCAGCGCGCGCCCCCCGGCGGCCTCGATCGCCTGGACGGTGCCCGCGGTCGAGGACTCGTCGAGGTCGAGCACGGCGACGGCGAAGCCGTCGGCGGCCAGGCGGAGCGCGGTGGCCGCACCGATGCCGCGGGCGGCGCCGGTCACGATGGCGACGCGGGCGGGGGACTCGCTCATGGGGAGGTTCTCCTCGGGGTCGGGGGCTGCCGGCCGATCATGCCGGGCAGCCCCCGGACACGCCGGGTGGGGTGTCACACGCCGGGGCGGGTCCTCACACCCGCTCGAGGACGGCGGCCAGGCCCTGCCCGCCGCCGATGCACATGGTCTCCAGGCCGTAGCGGGCGCCGCGGCGGTCCATCTCGCGGGTCAGCGTGGCGAGGATCCGCCCCCCGGTGGCGCCGACCGGGTGGCCCAGCGAGATGCCCGAGCCGTTGACGTTCATCCGGTCGAAGTCGGACTCGGTGAAGCCCCACTCGCGGGTCACCGCCAGCACCTGGCTGGCGAAGGCCTCGTTGAGCTCGATGAGGTCGATGTCGGAGAGCTTGAGGCCGGCGAGGTCCAGCGCCTTCGCCGTCGCGGGGACCGGGCCGATGCCCATGGTCCGCGGCGGGACGCCGGCCACCGCCCAGGACACGACGCGGGCCAGCGGGCGCAGCCCGTGCTCGGCGGCCTTCTCCGGCGAGGTGACGACGCAGACCGCGGCGCCGTCGTTCTGGCCGCTGGCGTTGCCGGCGGTGACGGTGGCCTCGGGGTCGTCCCTGCCCATGATCGGGCGGAGCCTGGCGAGGGTCTCGACGTTCGAGTCGGGGCGGATGTGCTCGTCGCGCTCGACGACGGTGTCGCCCTTCCGGCCCTTGACCGTCACCGGGACGATCTCGTCGGCGAACCGGCCCTCCTCGGTGGCGGCGGCGGCCCGCTGGTGGCTGCGGACGGAGTACTCGTCCTGCTCCTCGCGGCCGATCGAGTACTCGCGGCGCAGGTTCTCCGCGGTCTCGAGCATGCCGCCGGGCACCGGGTGGTTCACGCCGCCGGCGGTGACGCGGCCGCGGGCCAGGCCGTCCTGCAGCAGGACGCCGGGGCCGGCCTTGACGCCCCAGCGCATGGCGGTCGAGTAGAACGGCGCGTTGCTCATCGACTCGGCACCGCCGGCCAGCACGACGTCGGCGGCGCCGGTCTGCACCTGCATCGCGGCGTACAGCACCGCCTGGAGGCCCGAGCCGCAGCGGCGGTCGACCTGGATGCCGCTCGCGGTCACCGGCAGGCCGGCGTCGAGCGCGGCGACGCGGCCGATGGCCGGTGCCTCCATGGTCGGGTAGCAGTGGCCGAGGACGACGTCGTCGACCGACTCGGGCGGCAGGCCGGTGCGCTCCATGAGCGCCCTGACGACGGTGGAGGCGAGGTCCTGCACGGGCACGTCCCGCAGCGACCCCCCGAAGCCCCCGACCGGGGTCCGCAGCGGCTCACAGATGACCGCGTCACGCACGGCGTCCTCCTCGACTCGGCCGGCGGGCAGGCCCCGCACCGCCGCCGAGTGTGCTCCCCGGCGAGGCACCGCGCGCAGTCAGGTCGGGAGCGGCCCCCTCGCAAGGGCCCGCCGCGAGCGTCGGAGAGGGGGGAGGAGGAGTCCCTCCGTCAGGCGGCGCCGGCCCCGGCGCCGGGCCGGACCTGCTCGACGCCCAGCAGGTCCCAGAGGCCGGTGACCTGCAGCGCCCGGGCCACCGCCCGGGTGCCGACCAGCACCCGCAGCCGGGTGCCCTGCGCCTCGGCGGTGCGGTGCGCGACCGCCAGCGCGGACAGGCCGGCCGAGTCGAGGAAGGTCACGGCCTCGAGGTCCACGGTGACCACCCGCGGGTCCGCGGCGAGGGCGCCGTCGAGCTCACGGCGGAGCAGCGGCGCGCTGGCGCAGTCGACCTCACCGGCGCACAGGAGCCGGGTGTCGCCGTCGAGGGAGACGGTCTCGACGGTCAGCAGGTCGTCGGCGGCGCCCGAGGTCGTCGGGGGGCCTGAGGAGAGTGTGGTCACGGTGCGCCTCTCGATCGAGGGCGGGCCCGTGCGGAGGACAGCGGCTCGAGAGCCACACCACGGCGCGGAGTCCGGCATTGGCGGAGCACGGCTGGATGTTGAACCGCAACCCGGACGGTAGGCGCGGGACGGATGGGGCGCAAGGTCCGCACCGAGGTGCCCACCGTGCGTCGACCGGCGTGTCGCCCGCGGCGCGCGGGGCCGTGACCAGGCACTCCTCGCCCGGTACCCCGGGGACGACCCCCGCTCACCGGACGCGGGGATACTGGACGGCGTGAACGGGCGACTGGTGCTGGCGGGCCTCATCTGGGCGGCGGTCTCGGTCGTGGCGTTCCTCGCGATCCCGGACGTGATCGTCGCCGCCGGGCTGGTCATCTTCGGGGCCGTGCTCCTCCTGGTGCTCTTCGTGGCCCGGGACTGGGACACGCACTCCTCCTTCGAGGAGCGGGAGATGATCCGCGCGCGCCGGCGCAAGGACCGGTGGGAGCGCACCGCGGACTCCCGCGCCCGTGACCGCGAGCGGTGGGAGGCCCACCAGGCGCGCAAGGCCGCCCGCTCGGCCGGCGCCGACGACGCCCCGCAGCGGTAACCGCCTCCCGGATAAGGACTCGACGGGCCGGGCCGGGGCTCCCTACCGTCGCGGCATGCGCTCCTGAGCCGACCGCCTCGCCGCGACGTCCGCGTCCCGGGACCGGGACGCCCGCGGGTCGAGCCGCCGCTCCCCGCTCCCCTCCGCCCCTCCCGGGCGCCCCTCCCCTGGCTGCCGGCCGCCCGCGGCCGGTCCGACCTCCTCCCGGAGGCACCCGTGTCACGTCCCTCCCGCCCGCTGCCCGCGGCGGCCGCCGCCGCGCGCGACGCCCTCCCGCCCGCGGACGCCGCCGCCTTCGAGCGGCTGGCCTCGGCCGTGCTCGCCTCGCCCGGCGCGGCGCTGGGCCCGGTCCTGCGCGCCCAGCTCCCCGGCGTCGCCGGGGTCCGCTGGCTGCGGACCGCGGGGCTCGCCCCGACCGCCCGGGCCGGGTCCCTGTCCGCCGAGCAGTGGTCGAAGGACCCCTCTGCCCCCCACCGCTCGCACGCTCGCGGCGGGCCCCTGCAGAGGGGCCGGAGGACAGGCGTCCGGGCCTCCGCGCACGGGCACGCCCCCGGCGCCCAGGCCGTCCCGCGCTGGTTCTGAGCACCCGGCCGGGCTAGCCGACCGCGTCCTCCGCGGCGAGGTCGGCGGCCCGGCCGGGGTCGGCGAACGCCTCGGCCAGCGCCTGCCGCAGCGGCCAGGCGCGGGCCCGCCAGGCCAGCGCCCGGCCGAGTGCGGCCGGGCTGCCGTCCACGTGGTCGACCCCGTCGCCGGGCCACCACGGCACCGGCCGGCCGCCGGCCAGCAGCGGCTCGTGGACGGCGACCTCGCCGGTCAGCTCCGGCACGCCCAGCCGGGCGGCGGCCAGGCCGGCTCCCGGCACCGACGCCCACGGCTGCCGGCGCACCGGGGTGCTGGTGACCTCCGCCCGCACCCGCTCGCCGGCCAGCGGCAGGTCGAGCAGGTCGGCCACCGCCGCCGGCGCGCCGCCGGCCGGGACCAGCAGCGCGTCGACCAGCGGCTGCACCCACGGGACGTCGAGCACGGCGACGGCCTCCCGCGCGGGGTCGGCGACCCGGTCCGGCGCCACCCGCACGCGGCGCGGCGGGTCGACGTCGACGCCGTCGAGCGCGCGCGCCAGCCGGGCGTGGACCGTGCGCAGCACCGGCGGCGGCACCGTGCGCGCGGGGTCGCCGAGCCGGTCGAGCAGGTCGAGCGCGGTGTCGACGTCGGCGAGGACGTCGTCGACGGTGGCCGGCAGCCGCAGCCGCCCGAGCACCGACGCCGGCCCGTCGGCGGGGTCGTACAGCCCCCGCAGCTCCCGGCTGCCGGGCGCGCACAGCCGGTCGGGGCGCCGGCCGCCGAGCACCGGGTGGGTGCTCAGCCACCAGCGCAGGTAGCAGGGCACGGCGACCCCGTCGAGGACGACGTCGGCCCACGCCTCCTCCGGCGCGGCGGCCAGCAGCGGCAGCGCGCCGGCCCAGTCGGCGACCAGCTCCAGGTCCCGGACGGCGGTCAGCGGCGGCCACGCCGGCGGGAGTCCGCCGGGCGGCAGGCGGTCGAGGACGGCGTCGGCCCACTCGTCGGCGGCGTCGACGTCGAGGTCGTCGGGGTCGTCGGCGTGCACCACCGCGAAGTCGGCGAGCACGCCCGCCGCGCGCAGCACGGCCGGGTCGTGCGCGGCGGCGAACCCCGGGTCCAGCATCCCCAGCGCGCCGTCGCGGAGGACGGCGGCGAGCGGCGCGCCGGGCAGCAGCAGCTCCCCCGCCGGCGCCCACGCGCCCTCGGCGTCGGGCAGGGCGAGCTCGGCCAGCCAGGGCAGCTCCCCCGGCGCGGTGGCGGCCGCGGCCACCAGCGCGAGCACGGCCTCGGCGAGCGCCGCCGGGTCGCCGTCGTCGAAGCCCTCCTCGACCGCGTCGACCGACTCCTCCACGGCGCCCCGCACGGCCGGGTCGGCGAGCACGACCGCGGCGGCCGCCGGGCGGGCGCCCAGCCGCTCGAGCAGCCGCCGGGCGGCCGGGTCGGCGACGGCGCCGGGGTCGGCGACCCGCAGGTGCAGCGGGCCCAGTCGGGCGACCGGCAGGTCCTCGCCGGGCAGCAGCACCCCGGCCGGGCCGGGCGCGGTCCGCCCGTCGGCCAGCGGCACCGGCAGCGCGCCCAGCTCCTCGCGGTCGGCGCCGTCGAGGGCGGCGTACAGCCGCGCCCACCAGTCCGCCGGCCGGCCGATCCCGGAGACGGCCTCCACCACCTCGGCGGGGCCGATCCGCCGCACGCCGAGAGCGGCCAGCGCGGGCGCCCCGTCGCGCCGGGACCAGCCCGCCGGCAGCAGGCCGGGCACGACCCCGGCGAGGACGGCGACCCGCTCGTCGGTGTCGTCGGCGAGGACCGCGGCGCGGTCCGGGGGCTGCCGGCGGGCGGGGTCGTCGGCGGCCGGCAGCCAGGCCGCGGCGCGCAGCCGGTCGAGGACGGCGGAGCCCAGGGCGGCGTCGAGCTCGGCGGCGGCCAGTCCGATGCGCGGCACCAGGCCCAGCACGGCGGGGTCGGCCGGGAGCGCGGTGACCAGGTCGGCGTAGGTGTCCGCGGCGACGACGACCAGCGCGTCGGTGACCGGGCCGGGCGCCACGTGCCGGCGGTCGGGGCCGAGCGGGAACGGCGCGACGAGCCGGACCGGCAGGGACAGCGGCTCGTCGCTCGGGGTCGGGGCGTGCACCACCTGGCGCCCGGTCAGCGGGACCGGCCGGCCGTCGTCGTCGAGGGGCACCGCCCAGGTGACGTCGTAGCCGCGGCGGGCGCGCTCCTCGACCGGGCGGCCGGCCAGCAGCTCCGCGGGCAGCTCGCCGCTGCGGGTGGCCAGCCGCCAGGTGGTGGTGTGGTCGCCGTCGCGGACCCGGGCCAGCGGCGGGGTGCGCGTGCAGGACAGGGTGCGGACGGCGCCGTCGACGGCGACCTCGACCTCGGCGAGGCCCGGCAGCGCCAGCAGCAGCTCGGCCTCCAGCGCCTCCAGCGCGCCCCGGACGGCGGCCCGCGACCCGGCGCGCAGCGGCAGGACGACCTCGGTGGCGAACCCGTGGGGCGGGGGCCCGTCGGCCGGCCACGGCAGCCGCAGCACCGGCACGGCGCCGTCGCGGCGGGCCAGCTCGCCGGCGAGCGCGGGGACGTCGGCCACCGCGGCGCGGGTGTGCGCCGCGCTGAACCGCACGCCGCCGGGGGTGGAGTGGACGGCGGGCTCGTCGGAGACGGCGAGGACGGCGGCGAACCCGACCCCGAAGCGGCCGACGGTCCGCGCCTCGTCGCGCTTGGCGGAGGCGCGCAGCGTGGCCAACCCCGTGACCCCGGCGGCGTCCAGCGGGGCGCCGGTGTTGGCCGCCCGCAGCACCTCTCCCCCGCCGCCCACCGTGGCCAGCTCCAGCCGCAGCCGCCCGGGCACGCCCGCGCGCACCGCGGCGTCGGCGGCGTTCTGCGCCAGCTCGACCAGC
Source organism: Geodermatophilus arenarius (assembly GCF_042654585.1). Classification (NCBI taxonomy): domain Bacteria; kingdom Bacillati; phylum Actinomycetota; class Actinomycetes; order Geodermatophilales; family Geodermatophilaceae; genus Geodermatophilus; species Geodermatophilus arenarius. Next base: position 66,955 of record NZ_JBHSGR010000025.1, on the reverse strand, counting down.
AGCCGGTCCCGGTAGCCGCCGCGGACCAGGTCCTCCTCGGCGTTCGCGTCCTCGCGGAAGCGCGCCGGGGAGTCGGTCCACGCAGCGAGGACGCGGCGGCGCAGCCCCGCGGTGTCGAAGGGGTCGGCCACGGGCACGAGCATGGGTCCCGGACCGGACCTACGCGTGAGTAACTTGCCGGGTAACCTGCGCCACATGTCGCTCGCCGAGCAGATGGACACGGTCACCGACGCCGCCGCGGGCACGGTCGACCGGCACGCCACCACCCAGACCTTCGAGTCGACGAACCCGGCCACCGGCGCCGTCGTCGGCGTCTTCCCGGTCCACGACGCCGACGCCGTCCGCGAGACCGTCGGGCGCGCCCGGCCGGCCGCGGCGCGCTGGGCCGGGCTCGGGTTCGACGGCCGCCGGCAGCGGCTGGCCGCCTACCGCGGCTACCTGGCCCGGCGGATGCACGAGCTGGCCGACCTGGTGCACCGGGAGAACGGCAAGCCGCACGCCGACGCCCTCCTCGAGATCACCCTCGCGATCGACCACCTGGCCTGGGCCGGGGCGCACGCGCGGCGGACGCTGGGCCCGCGCCGGGTGCGCGCCGGCATGCTCGCGGCCAACCACGCCGCCTACCTCGAGTACCAGCCGATGGGCGTCGTCGGCGTCATCGGCCCGTGGAACTACCCGGTGTTCACGCCGATGGGCTCGATCGCCTACGCGCTGGCCGCCGGCAACGCCGTCGTCTTCAAGCCCTCCGAGTCCACCCCCGCCGTCGGCGCGTGGCTGGCCGCCGCCTGGCGCGCGGCCGTCCCCGACGTCGCCGACGCCCTCCAGGTCGTCACCGGCTCCGGCGAGACCGGCGCCGCGCTGTGCCGGGCCGGCGTGGACAAGCTGGCCTTCACCGGCTCCGGGGCCACCGGGCGCAAGGTCATGGCCGCCTGCGCCGAGACGCTCACCCCGGTGCTCATGGAGCTCGGCGGCAAGGACGCGATGATCGTCGACGACGACGCCGACGTGGCCGCCGCCGCCGACGCCGCCGTCTGGGGCGGCATGAGCAACGCCGGGCAGACGTGCATCGGCATCGAGCGGGTCTACGCCACGGAGAAGGTCTACGACGCCTTCGTCGCCGAGGTGACCGAGCGGGTGCGCGCCCTGCGCCCGGGGTCCGACGAGGAGGCCGCCTACGGCCCGATGACGATGGCGTCGCAGACCGACGTCGTGCGGCGGCACCTCGACGACGCGACCACACGCGGCGGCCGGGCGGTCCTCGGCGGCACGGGGGACGGCGGGCTCCCCCACGCCGGCTACGTCGCGCCGACGGTGCTGCTCGACGTGCCCGAGGAGTCGGCCGCGGTCCGCGAGGAGACGTTCGGGCCGACGCTGACCATCACCCGCGTGGCCGACGCCGAGGAGGCGCTGGAGCGCACCAACGCGACGTCGTACGGGCTGGCCGGCGCGGTGTTCTCGCGGTCGAGGGCGCGCGCGATGGACCTCGCCCGCCGGATGCGCAGCGGCATGACCAGCGTCAACTCGGTGCTGACCTTCGCCGGGGTGCCCTCGCTCCCCTTCGGTGGCGTGGGCGAGAGCGGCTTCGGCCGGATCCACGGCGAGGACGGGCTCAGGGAGTTCACCCGCGCCAAGGCGATCACCCGGCAGAGGTACGCGCTGCCGGTGAACCTGATGTCCTTCGCCCGCCCGCCGGCCGCGTTCGACGCGGTGGCGCGGGTCATGGGCATGGTGCACGGGCGGCACCGGTGAGCGCTGAGGTGCGCGACGAGTTCGACGTCGTCGTCGTCGGGGCCGGCTCCGCCGGCTGCGCGCTGGCCGCGCGACTGACCGAGGACCCGTCGGTGCGGGTGCTGCTGCTGGAGGCCGGCGGCTCCGACGACGTCCTCGAGGTGCAGATCCCCGCGGCGCTGTACAAGGTCTGGCGCACCCGGCGGGACTGGAACTACACCACCGAGCCGCAGCCGGGCCTCGGCGGGCGCGGGCTGTTCTGGCCGCGCGGGAAGCTGCTGGGCGGGTCGTCGTCGATCAACGCGATGATCTACGTCCGCGGCGCGGCGGCCGACTACGACGAGTGGGCCCGGCTGACCGGTGACCCGTCGTGGTCCTACGAGTCGGTGCTGCCGCTGTTCCGGCGGATGGAGGACAACGCGCGCGGCGCCGACCGCTTCCACGGCGTCGGCGGGCCGCTGCGGGTGGAGGACCTGCGCTCGCCGCACCCGTGGACGCGCGCGGTGGTCGAGTCGGCGGTGGCCGCCGGGTACCCCCGCAACGACGACTTCAACGGCGCCGCCCAGGAGGGCGTGGGCCAGTACCAGGTGACGCAGAGGCGGGGCCGCCGCTGGTCGGCCGCCGACGCCTACCTGCGCCCGGCGCTCGGCCGGCCCAACCTGACGGTGCTCACCGGCGCGCTCACCACCCGGGTGCTGGTCTCGGGCGGGCGGGCCACCGGCGTCGAGTACCGGCGCGGCGGGCGGACGCACACCGCGCACGCGGCCGGTGAGGTCGTGCTGTGCGGCGGCGCGGTGAACTCGCCGCAGCTGCTGATGCTGTCGGGCATCGGGCCGGGCGCGCACCTGCGCGAGGTCGGCGTCGACGTCGTCCACGACCTGCCCGGCGTGGGCGGCGGGCTGCAGGACCACCCGCTGGTGCCGGTCGTCTGGGACGTGCGGTCGGGGAGGTCGCTGCTCCGGGCGGAGTCGCCGTCGGGGTACGCGCAGTGGTTCGGCGCCCGCCGCGGGCCGCTGTCGTCGAACCTGGCCGAGGCGGGGCTGTTCACCCGCTCGCGGCCGGACCTCGACCAGCCCGACCTGCAGTACCACTTCCTGCCGGTCAAGTTCTGGCGGCAGGCGGAGGTCGACCCCGACGTCGACGCGTTCACCGCCGCCGCCGTCCTGGTGCACGTGCACTCGCGCGGCTCGGTGCGGCTGCGCTCGGCCGACCCGACGTGGGCGCCGGCCATCGACGCCGGCTACCTCACCGACGAGCGCGACCTCGACGCGCTGGTGACCGGCGTGGAGAAGGCGCGGGAGCTCGCGTCGGTCGGCCCGCTGGCGCAGGTGCTGGCCGCGGAGTGGTCGCCCGGCGGCACGGTGCGCACGGCCGACGCGCTGCGGGCGAAGGTCCGGGAGACGCTGGAGTCGCTGTACCACCCGGTGTCCTCGTGCCGGATGGGCGTGGACGACTCCGCCGTCGTGGACCCGCAGCTGCGGGTGCACGGGCTCGACGGCCTGCGGGTGGTCGACGCCTCGGTGATGCCGACGCTGGTCCGCGGCAACACCAACGCGCCGACGATCATGATCGCGGAACGCGCCGCCGACCTCATGGCCGGCCGCACCGTCGACCCCGTCTTCGCCGCGACCGCCTGACGCCGTCCTCCCGCCTTCCGCGCGCGAAAGGCGGGACGTCGTGACCCGCCTTCCGCGCGCGGAAGGCGGGTCACGGCACAGCCAGGGCCGCGCGGATGCGGGCGAGCACTCCATCGAGGTCGCGCATGTCCGCGGCACTCACCCGGATCACCCGCCAGCCGGCAGCACGGAGACGATCCAGCCGCTCGTCGTCCTTCGGGATCTGGTCGTCCTCGAAGTGGTGGGCGCCCTCGTATTCGATGGCCAGGCGCGCCTCGGGGAACGCGAGGTCGACGCGGGCGACGAACCGTCCGTGGTGCAGGACCTCGAACTGCGGCACGGGCGCGAGGCCGACCAGCGCCAGGCAGACCCGCAGCCGTGATTCCTGCGGGGACTCCGCCCGCGCATCGACCAGAGGCACGACCCGACGGACCCGGCTGACACCCCACCGGCCGGCACCGGCCTCGGCCAGGGCGACGAGTCCGGCGACCGTCACGTGCTCCGCGGCCACCATCGCGTCGAGCGCCGCTACCGCCGTCGTCAACGGCTCGAGCGTCATGACGTCCCATGCGGTCCGTAGGGCCGTCGTCATCGGGACGTCGTCCCTCGTGGTCACGTCCCGACGTCGCAGGACGGTGCGGTGGACGCGTACACCCTTCGGGCCCGCCCATCTCGTCTCCTCGGGACACACGACGGTCACCGGGTCGGCGACCCCGGCGAACGGCGCCCCGTACCAGGCGGCCGCCGAGTGGCCGCCGACGAGCGCGTCGGCCGGGAGCAGCAGCGCCACCCCGCGACAGCGCAGTCGGTGGTCGAGAGGCAGCGCCGGGTCCGCGTACACGTTCTGCGCGAGCCGTTGGTAGCTCCGCGTCCGGAGCTGGTTGCGGGTGAGGTAGCCCTCGGTGATCGCCTGACTCCCGAGGAAGACGCCGGGAGTCATGCGGCGGTAGGTGGTCACCCGGACACCGTGGACACGGAGCCGGGCCGGTCCATCCGTCGTCCACAGCCCCCACCGTCGTCCCCAGTGCCTTCCGCCCGCGGAAGGCGAGAGCTGCTACGGGGCGGTCCCGCCTTCCGCGCGCGAAAGGCAAGGCCGCCGTCAGCCGTGCGTGGTGGCGGCCGAGGCGGTGGTCGGTTCGGACGGCACGGCGGGCGGGGCGGCGGGTGCCGGGCGGCGGCGGATGGAGATCGACAGCGCCGCGGCCACCAGGCACAGCGCGCCGGCGCCGAACCAGGCGAGGTCGTACGAGCCGGTCACGTCGCGGACCACGCCGCCGCCGAACGCGGCCACCGCCGACCCCACCTGGTGCGAGGCGAACACCCAGCCGAACACCACCGGCGCCCGCTGGCCGAAGTGCTCGCGGCACAGCGCCAGCGTCGGCGGCACGGTGGCCACCCAGTCCAGGCCGTAGAAGACGATGAACGCGACCATGCTGACGTGCAGGTCCGGCCCGAACAGGGGCGGCAGCAGGAACAGCGAGAACCCGCGCAGCGCGTAGTAGGCCAGCAGCAGCACCCGCGGGTCGGTGCGGTCGGTGAGCCAGCCGGACAGCACGGTCCCGGCGATGTCGAAGATCCCGACGACGGCGAGCAGCGACGCCGCCGTCGTCACCGGCATGCCGTGGTCGTGCGCGGCCGGGATGAAGTGCGGCTGCACCAGCCCGTTGGTCGAGGCGCCGCAGATGAAGAAGCCCGCGGCCAGCAGCCAGAACGGCCGGGTGCGCGCGGCGTCGAGCAGCCCGCGGACGGCGGTGCGCGCGGCACCGGTGCGCACCGGCTCGGCGTCGTCGGCGGCGGTCCCGCCGTAGGGCACCGCGCCGACGTCGCGCGGGCGGTCGCGCAGCAGCCAGGCCACCAGCGGGACGACGGCGAGCGCGGCGGCCGTGGTGCCCAGCGACGCCGCCCGCCAGCCACCACTGGTCTGCGCGACCGCCGCGACGACCGGCAGGAACACCAGCTGCCCGGTCGCGCCGCCGGCGGTGAGGATGCCGCTGACCAGCCCGCGCCGGGCGACGAACCAGCGGCCGGTCACCGTGGCCACCAGCGAGAGCGCCATCGACCCGGTGCCCAGCCCGACCGCGAACCCCCACAGCAGCACCAGCTGCCAGCTCGCCGTCATGAACACGGTCAGCCCGCTGCCGAGGGCGGTGAGCAGCAGCGCCCCGACGACGACGCGGCGGATGCCGAACCGCTCCATGAGCGCGGCGGCGAACGGCGCGGTCAGCCCGTACAGCGCCATGTTCACCGCGACGGCGGCGGAGATCGTCGACACCGACCAGCCGAACTCCTCGCGCAGCGGGTCGATGAGCACCCCGGGCACGGCGCGGAAGGCCGCGGCCCCGACCAGCGCCAGGAAGGTCACCGCGGCCACCCACCAGGCGGGGTGGATGCGCGCGGTCCGGCGGGGCACGGTCGTCCTCACGGGCGGAGAGCATGACCGACGGTCGGCTTCCCGGACCAGTGGCCCGACGGTCAACACGTGCAAGGATCCGGCCATGACACCCAGCCGGGACACGGCCGTCCACGAGGTGATCGTCGTCGCCGTCGACCGCGTCGTCGGCTTCGAGCTCGGGCTGCCCTACCGCCTGCTCGGCCTGGCCGAGGACGCGCACGGCCGGCCCCTCTACCGGGTGCGGGTGGCCACCCTCGACGGGCGGCCGGTGCGCACGGCCGACGGCTTCTCCGTGCTGCCCGACCACGACGGGTCGGTCCTCGCGGAGGCGGACACGGTCGTCGTCCCGGGGATCATGGGCGGCCCCGCCGTCGTCGAGGGCCGGATCCCCGACGAGCTGCGCGACGCCCTGCGCGGGGCGGCCGCACGGGCGCGGATGGTGTCGATCTGCACGGGGTCCTCGGTGCTCGCCGCGGCCGGCCTGCTCGACGGCCGACCGGCCGCCACGCACTGGCGCGACGTCGAGCAGTTCCGCCGCAACTTCCCCGCCGTCCGGCTCGACCCCGACGTCCTCTTCGTCGACGACGGAGACGTGCTCACCTCCGCCGGCGTCGCCGCGGGCATCGACCTGCTGCTGCACCTGGTGCGGCGCGACCACGGCAGCGAGGTGGCCAACCGGGTGGCGCGGCGCAACGTCGTCGCGCCGTGGCGGGAGGGCGGGCAGTCGCAGTTCGTCGAGCGGCCGCTGCCCGAGGCCGGCGAGGCCGGCACCGCGCCCACCCGCGCCTGGGCGCTCGAGCACCTCGGCGAGCCGCTGACCCTCGCGGACCTGGCCGCCCACGCGCGGATGAGCGTGCGCACCTTCACCCGGCGGTTCCGCGACGAGACCGGGGTGTCGCCGCAGCGGTGGCTCGCCGGGCAGCGGATCGCGCTGGCCCGCCGGCTGCTGGAGTCCACCGACGCCCCCGTCGACCGGGTCGCCGCCGACGCCGGGTTCGGCACGCCGGCGTCGCTGCGCGCCCACCTGCGCGCCGCGATCGGGGTCTCGCCCGGCGCCTACCGCCGCACCTACCGCGGGGCCGGCCGCACGGCGGTGTGACACGCGACTCCCCCGCCCACGGCAGGATCGGCCGCTGCGTCTGGTTGAGTGGGGCATACCGGCGCCGCCCTCGCTCATCCGGAGCTGCAGGACTCGACGTCGGGCTGGTGCAGCGCCACGGAGGCGCGCCCGGCTGTCCGACGTCGCCCACGGCGCGACCCGCCCCGCAGACGGGGCCGGCGTGCGCCCGCGTGCGGTGGTCGAGGACGGCGACCCGAGTACCACCGAGGAACCCATGACCTCCCAGCAAGCCCCCACGCCCGCCGGCACGTCCCGGCCCCGCCGCCGTCGCGGCGGCCGCGGCCGCGGCGCCGGCAGCACCCCCAGCCCCGCCGCGACCACGCAGCCGCAGCCCCAGCCGCAGGAGATCCCGGCCGGCGACGTCGCCACCGTGCTCCCCACCGACGCCACCTTCGCCGAGCTTGGCGTGCCCGCCCCGCTGGTCGAGGTGCTCACCGCCAGCGGCATCACCGCGCCGTTCCCGATCCAGGTCGCGACGCTGCCCGACTCGCTCGCCGGCCGCGACGTGCTCGGCCGCGGCCGGACCGGCTCGGGCAAGACCATCGCCTTCGCCCTCCCGCTGGTCGCCCGGCTCGCCGCCTCGACCACCCGCCGCCAGGCCCGCAAGCCGCGCGCGCTGGTGCTCGTGCCGACCCGCGAGCTCGCCAACCAGGTGCTGGCCACGGTCGAGCCGCTGGCCACCGCCCTCGGCCTGCGCTCCACCGTCGTCTTCGGCGGCGTGGGCCAGAACCCGCAGGTGCAGGCGCTGGCCGCGGGCATCGACGTGCTCATCGCCTGCCCCGGCCGGCTCGAGGACCTCATCGGGCAGGGGCACGCCGACCTGTCCGCCGTCGAGGTGACCGTGCTCGACGAGGCCGACCACATGGCCGACCTCGGCTTCCTGCCCGGCGTCAAGCGGCTGCTCGACCGCACCCCCAAGGTCGGCCAGCGGATGCTGTTCTCGGCCACGCTGGACAACGGCGTCGACGTGCTGGTCAAGCGCTACCTCTCGCAGCCGGTGACCCACTCGGTGGACCCCGCCGTCGCGCCGGTCGCGGCGATGACCCACCACGTGTTCCAGGTCAGCGCCGCCGACAAGGCCGAGGTCGTGCGCCAGCTCGCCTCGGGCCTGGGCCGCAGCGTCCTGTTCACCCGGACCAAGCACCAGGCCAAGAAGCTCGCCAGGCAGCTGACCGCCGCGGGCATCCCGGCCGTCGACCTTCACGGCAACCTCAGCCAGAACGCCCGCGAGCGCAACCTCGAGGCGTTCAGCACCGGCAGCACCCGGGTGCTGTGCGCGACCGACATCGCCGCGCGCGGCATCCACGTCGACGACGTCGCGCTGGTCGTGCACGTCGACCCGCCGGCCGAGCACAAGGCGTACCTGCACCGGTCCGGGCGCACCGCGCGCGCCGGCGCCGGCGGCACCGTCGTCACGGTCTCGACGCCCGACCAGGCCGCCGAGGTGCGCACCCTGGCCCGCCAGGCCGGCATCACGCCGGTCGTGACGCAGGTGCGCCCGGGCGCGGAGCAGATCACCGCGCTCACCGGCCCGGCCGCGCCGCACGTCGAGCCCGCCCCCGCCCCCGCTCCCCAGCCGCAGGGCCAGGGCGGCGGCCGGCGCCGGCGCTCCGCCGGAGGCTCCGCGGCTCCCGCGACGACCGCGAAGGCGGCCGGGAGCCGTGCCCAGACCCGCACCACCCAGGCCCGCAGCCCGCAGGGTCCGGCGCGCACGCGCGCGGAGCTCGCCGCCCGCGCCGGCACGCACTCGGCGGCGTCGTTCAGCGGCCGCTCCCGGCGCGGGGGCCGCTGACCCCGGGGTGTCACGTCGGGGACGGTCGGGAAGAGTCGTCCCGACCGTCCCCGACGACCCTGCGAGGTGCCCGATGGCCCTGCCCATCACCCTGTCCGAGATCGGCCCGCGGATCTCGGCCGGCGCGTTCATCCTCAACAGCGGGCTGGGCAAGCGCGGCGCCGACGAGCAGACCGCCGCCGGCCTGCACGGCTTCGCCTCCGGCACGTACCCGTTCCTCAAGGACGTCGAGCCGCGGCAGTTCGTCCAGGCGCTGTCGACGGCGGAGATCGCGGTCGGCGCCGCGCTGCTGACGCCGTTCGTGCCCACGGCGCTGGCCGGTGCTCTGCTCACCGGGTTCGCCGGCGGCCTGCTCGGCCTCTACCTGCGCACACCCGGCATGCGCAAGGAGGGCAGCCTGGCCCCGACCGAGCAGGGCCTCACCGTCGCCAAGGACGTGTGGCTGCTCGGCATCGGCGTCGGCCTGCTCACCCGGGGCACCGTGGACCGCGGGTCGCGCCGGGTGCAGCGGGCCGCGAAGACCCTGGCCAGGGCCAACGCGCGGGTGTCGAAGGCCGAGCGCCGGGCCGAGCGGAGGGCCGCCCGGGCCGCCTAGCCCCTCACTCCCCCGGCAGGAACACCGTCCCGACCAGCCGGCGACGGCGTCCCTCGCGCGGGGCGTTCTCCAGGCGCGTGCGGAGCACGCCGCGCACGTCGTCGAGCAGGCCGGCGAACTCCTCGTCGTCCAGCCACAGCCCGGTCATCCGGTAGCCCACGCCGTCCCGGGCGGGATCGAGCCCGCCCGGGGCGGCGGCACCGGCGTCGACCCAGCGGTCGAAGTCCGCGAGCAGCGCCGCGACGAAGGTGCCGAAGGCGCGGCGGTGCTGCTCGGGCGTCATGCCCGCCGCCTCCTCCGGCCCGACGGAGGCCGCGGCGGTCACCAGCCGGTAGGTGCGCTCGGTGCTGCCCCGCACGCGGCGCTCCCCCACGACCTCCAGCACGCCGGCCTCGGCGAGCACGCCGACGTGCCGGTACAGCGTGGCCACCGGGACGTCGGGCAGCTCGGCGTGCAGCTCGCCGGTGGTCAGGCTCCGCTCGCCCAGCAGGGCCTGCACCACGCGCAGGCGCACCGGGTGGAGCAGCAGGTCCGCAGACGCCACGCGCTCGACCTCTCTCATGATTGACAACGGTCTCACTGTTGGGAATGATCCTCCCATGGCGACTGTGACGACGACACCCCAGACCCTGCGGATCACCCTCACCCCGACCGAGAAGGTGCTCGGCCTGCTGCGCGACCTCGAGGTCCCGCTGTCCGCGGTGCGCTCGGCCGAGGTCGTCCCCGACGGGCTGGCCGCCGCCGGCGGCCTGCGCGCTCCCGGACTCGGCCTGCCCGGCGTGCGCAAGATCGGCACCTGGCGCCGGCGGGGCGGGAGGACGTTCGTGAGCGTCCGGCGCGGGGCGGCCGTGCGCCTGGAGCTGACCGGTCAGCGCTTCGACACCGTCCTGGTGACCGTCGACGACGCCGCGGCCGTCGTCGCGGCGCTGTCGGGCACTCCCCGATGAGTCCCCGCGAGCTGCCGGTGACCGTGCCCGGCGAGCCCCCGCTGGCCGGCACGCTCACCCTCCCCGACGCGCCCGGCCCCGTCCCCGCCGTGCTGCTCGCGCCGGGCTCCGGCCCGCTGGACCGCGACTCCGACCACCGGCGCGCCCGGTTCGGCGTCACCCGCGAGCTGGCGCACGCGCTCGCCGAGGGCGGTCTCGCGTCCCTGCGGTACGACAAGCGCGGCGTCGGTGGCACGCCCGGCGACTGGCGGCGGGCCGGGCTGCACGACGCCGCCGACGACCTCGCCCGGGCGCGCGACGCCCTGGCCGCCCGACCCGAGGTGGACCCCGGGCGGATCGTGCTGGCCGGCCACAGCGAGGGCGCGCTGCTCGCCGCGGCGGTCGCCGCCCGCGGCGTCCCGGTGGCCGGGGTGGTCCTGCTCGCCGGCTCCGCGACGCCCGGCGACGAGCTGCTCCGCTGGCAGGCCCGGCAGATCGGGCCGACCCTGCCCGCGCCGGTCCGGGGCCTGCTCCGGCTCCTGCGCACCGACCTGGAGCAGAAGGTGGCCGCCAACCACGAGCGCCTCCGGGCGACGACCACCGACGTCGCCCGGATCGGCGGGGCGCGGCTCAACGCGCGCTGGCACCGCGAGTTCCTCGACCACGACCCGCGCACCGACCTCGCCCGGCTGACCGTGCCGGTGCTCGCGGTGACCGGGGCGAAGGACCTGCAGGTGCCCCCGGCGGACCTGGAGACGATCGCGGCGACGGTCCCCGGCCCGGTGGAGACCCTGCTCGTCCCCGACCTCACGCACACGCTGCGCCGCCAGCCGGGGCCGGCGTCCCTGCGCGCCTACCGCGGCGAGCTGCGCCGACCCGTGGACGCCGAGGTGCTGGCCACCGTGGCGGCCTGGTGCCGGCGGGTCGGTGCCGTGGCGTCCCCGTCCTGAGCGGAGGCGGGAAGGGGTTACGGGGAGTGGGGGCAGCGTTGCAGTATCGCGGGCCTGCGGTGGGCCGTCGCCGGAGCGGGCCCACCGTCGGCTCCGAGGAGGTCCGTGTGTCCCAGCCCACCCGACGTGTCGTACCGCTGGTCGTCGCCCTGGGCGTCGGCCTGCTCAGTGCCTGCTCGGACGACGGCGGCGGCGGTGATCCCGCCGCCGCCGCCACGACCAGCGAGCACGCCGAGGCCGAGCACACGGAGAGCGCACCCTCCTCGAGCGCCCCGCAGGAGAGCGCCGCCGCGAGCAGCACCGCGCCGGGGAGCACCGCGTCCGGGAGCACCACCGCGCCGGCCGAGGCGCGGACCGTCACCGCCACCGAGGGCGAGATGTACATCGACCTCTCGGAGAGCTCCCTCACCCCCGGCGAGTACACCATCGAGGTGGTCAACGAGGGCAACGCCACCCACGACCTGGTCGTCGAGCGGGACGGGCAGGACGTCGCCGCGAGCGACACCATCGGACCGGGCGAGTCGACCACGCTGACGGTCACCCTCGAGGCGGGCGAGTACGTCTTCTACTGCTCGATCGGCAACCACCGGGCCATGGGCATGGCGACCGACGTGACGGTCTCGGCATGAGCGGGCACACCGCGACGCGCTCCTCGCGCGGCGGCGTCGCGATCGGGGTGCTGCGGCTCGTGGGCGCCGCGCTGCTGGCGGCGATCGCCGTCATCCACGCCTACCTGTGGCAGCAGGGCTACAGCGGCATCGACGTCATCGGCCCGGCGTTCCTGGTGCAGACCGTGCTCGGGTTCGGCGGCGCGCTGCTCCTGCTCGCCGCGCCGGCGCGCCTGGTGACCTGGGCGGCCGTGCTGGGGGCCGCGTTCGCGGCCGGGTCGCTGGCCGCGCTGGTCGTGTCCACGACGGTGGGGCTCTTCGGCTTCGTCGAGACCACCGAGGCGACCCTGTGGTGGGAGTCGTTCTGGGTGGAGGCCGCCGCCGTCGTCGTGCTCGTCGTGCTGGCCGGCCTCACCCGCCGGCGCACCGGCCGCTGAGGCCGGCGGTGGACGGGCGGGACCGCCCGTCCACCGCCGGGTCGCTCAGCCCTGGGACGAGAACGCGGCGTCGAACGCCGCGGCCGGCGGGTCGAACGCGAGCCGGCGGACGAACGCCAGCGCCTCGGGGGCGCCGACCAGGCGGTCCATGCCGGCGTCCTCCCACTCCACCGAGATCGGCCCGTCGTAGCCGATCGTGTTGAGCATCCGGAAGGAGGCCTCCCACGGGACGTCGCCGTGGCCGGTGGAGACGAAGTCCCAGCCGCGCCGCGGGTCGGCCCACGGCAGGTGCGAGCCCATCCGGCCGTTGCGGCCGTTGCCCACCTGGCGCTTCGCGTCCTTGCAGTCGACGTGGTAGATCCGGTCCTTGAAGTCCCAGATGAACGAGACCGGGTCCAGGTCCTGCCACACGAAGTGGCTGGGGTCCCAGTTGAGGCCGAACGCCTCGCGGTGGCCGATCGCCTCGAGGGTGCGGACCGTCGTCCAGTAGTCGTAGGCGATCTCCGACGGGTGCACCTCGTGGGCGAACCGGACGCCGACCTCGTCGAAGACGTCGAGGATCGGGTTCCAGCGGGCGGCGAAGTCGGCGTAGCCGTCCTCGATCATCGAGGCCGGGGCCGGCGGGAACATCGCCACGGCCTTCCAGATCTTCGACCCGGTGAACCCGACGACGGTCTTCACGCCGAGCTTGGCCGCCGCGCGGGCGGTCAGCTTCATCTCCTCGGCGGCGCGCTGGCGCACGCCCTCGGGGTCGCCGTCGCCCCAGACCCGCTTGTTGACGATGTCGCGGTGGCGCTCGTCGATCGGGTCGTCGCAGACGGCCTGGCCGTTGAGGTGGTTGGAGATGGCCCAGACCTTGAGGCCGTACTTGTCGAGCAGCGCGAGCCGCTCCTCCACGTAGGAGTCGTCGTTCGCGGCGCGCTCGACGTCGAGGTGGTCGCCCCAGCAGGCGATCTCCAGGCCGTCGTAGCCCCACTCGGACGCGAGCCGGGCCACCTCCTCGAACGGCAGGTCGGCCCACTGGCCGGTGAACAGGGTGACGGGACGGGGCATGTCGGGGGTGTCCTCTCGGGTCAGGCGGGGACGGGGGTCCACACGGAGTCGGCCGCGGCGCTGCGCTCGACGGCCTCGAGCACCCGCTGCACCTGCAGGCCGTCGGCGAAGGACGGCGTGGGGTCCTCCTGCTTGGCGATGGCGGTGAGCAGGTCGACGACCTGGTGGGTGAAGCCGTGCTCGTAGCCCAGCCCGTGCCCGGCCGGCCACCAGGCCGACACGTAGGGGTGCCCGGGCTCGGTCACGAGGATGCGGCGGAAGCCGGCCACCTCGGCGGGCTCGCCGCCGTCGAAGAACTCCAGGACGTTCATGTCCTCGAAGTCGAAGGCCAGGCTGCCGGCGGAGCCGTTGACCTCGATGCGGATGGCGTTCTTGCGGCCCAGGGCGAACCGGGTGGCCTCGAAGGTGGCCACCGCGCCGCCGGAGAACCGGCCGAGGAACACCGCGGTGTCGTCGACGGTGACCCGGCCGGTGCCCTCGCCCGCGACGCCGGACAGCGACCCGGCCGCGGCGGGCAGCGGGCGCTCCTTGACGAACGTCTCGAGCAGGGCGCTGACGCCGGTGACCGTCTCGCCGGTGATGTACTGCGTGAGGTCGACGATGTGCGCGCCGATGTCGCCGAGCGCCCCCGAGCCGGCCTTGTCCTTCTCCAGCCGCCACGACATCGGCGCCGACGGGTCGGCGATCCAGTCCTGCAGGTACTGGGCGCGCACGTGGCGCACCTGGCCGATCCGGCCCTCGGCGACCAGCTGCCGGGCCAGCCCGATCGCCGGCACCCGGCGGTAGGTGAAGCCGACCATCGAGCGGACGCCGCGCGCGGCGGCCCGCTCGGCGGCCTCGGTCATGGCCTCGGCCTCGGCGACGGAGTTGGCCAGCGGCTTCTCGCACAGGACGTGCTTGCCGGCCTCCAGCGCCGCGATGGCGATCTCGGCGTGGGTGTCGCCGGGGGTGCAGACGTCGACCAGGCCGACGTCGTCGCGCTCGAGGACCCGCCGCCAGTCGGTCTCCACCGAGGCCCAGCCCAGGCGGGCGGCGGCGTCGGTGGCCCGCTCCCGGTCCCGGCCGGCGAGGACGGTGAGCTCGGGGCGCAGCGGGAGGTCGAAGAAGTGGGGGGCGGTGCGCCAGGCCTGCGAGTGCGCCGCGCCCATGAAGGAGTGTCCGATGAGGCCCACCCCGAGGGTCGGCCGGTCAGGTGAGGTCATGAGGGCTCCCGGAACGGGGCGGAGCCGCCGGCGTGCACCGGCGGCCCCGCCCGGGTGGATCAGGACTCGAAGGCGTTGTCGATGTACTGGTCGACGTTGTCCGCGGTGACGACCGGCGCGTTCAGCACGATCTGCCGCGGGACCTCCACCTCGGTCAGGTCCGACAGCGCCTTGTCCTGCGCCACGAGCCGGGCCAGCTTGATGCCGTCGGCGGCCTGCGTGTGCGGGTAGATGACCGTCGCCTGGAGGACCGAGTTGCCCTCCTGGATCGCCCGCATGGCGTTGGCCGAGCCGGCGCCGCCGACCATGAAGAACTCGTCGCGGCCGGCGTTCTGGATCGCGGCCAGGACACCGACGCCCTGGTCGTCGTCGTGGTTCCAGATCGCGTCGATCTGCGGCGCCGCCTGCAGCAGGTTCGCCGCCGCCTCCTCGCCGCCCTCGACGGTGAAGTCCGCGGCCACGCGGTTGTCGACGTTGAGGCCACAGTCGGCAAGCGCGTCGGCGAAGCCCTGGCTGCGGTCCTGGGTCAGCGGCAGCGAGTCGATGCCGGCGATCTCCGCGACGACGGCGTCGGGGTTGTCGCCCAGCTGCTCGCAGATGTACGTGCCGGCCGAGACGCCCATGCCGTAGTTGTCACCCAGGACGGTGGCCCGGGCGGCGAACGGGCTGTCGAACTCGCGGTCGACGTTGATGACCGGGATGCCGGCCTCCATCGCCTGCAGCGCGACCGGGGTCAGCGCGGCGCCGTCGAAGGGCAGCAGCACGATGGCGTCGACGCCGTCGTTGATGAACGTCTCCACCTGGCTGATCTGGGTGCTGACGTCGTTGGTGCCCTCCGCGACCACCAGCTCGACGTCCTCGTAGTTCTCGGCCTCGGCGCGGGCGGCCTCGGTGATGCCGGCCATCCAGCCGTGGTCGGCGGCCGGCGCCGAGAAGCCGATGGTGACGGTGTCGCCGGCCTCGTCGTTGTCGCTGGCGGCCTGGTTGCCCCCGCCGCCGCCCGACTCCTCCGGGGTGTTGCTCGTGCAGCCGGCCACGAGCACGCCCGCGCTGAGCAGGGCGACCGTGGCGTACGGCAGGCGGCGGAACGGACGCTGCCTCGTTGCGGACATGCTCTCTCCTCGGGTGTCGCCCCCTCTCCGGAGGCGGTGAGCTGCCACCGGACGGGGGTCCGGTGGTGGTGCGGTCCGGCGCGCGGGTCGCGCGCCGGGAGTCAGAGGGTCTTGCCGCTCGCGGCCGGGCGCGTGCCGCCCGGTCCGCCCTCGACGGTCGAGCCGCCGGAGACCGCCCCGGCCGGGCCGCCCGCGGGGGGCAGGCCGCCGGACGGCGGTCCCGCGGTGGGCCGGCGGAAGCTGAACCCGCCGGTGGCCAGCCGCTGCTGCAGCAGGACGGCGAGGACGATGATCACGCCGCGGGCCACGGCCTGGGCCGAGCTCGACAGGTTGTTGAGCGTGAAGACGTTGCCGAGCGTCGTGAAGATGAGGACGCCGAGGACGGTGCCGACGATCGTCCCGCGCCCGCCGATGAGCAGCGTGCCGCCGATGACGACCGCGGCGATGGCGTCGAGCTCGTAGAGCGTGCCGTGGGTCGAGCTGCCCGTCGTCGTCCGCGCCATGATCATCACCGCGGCGATGCCGCAGGTGATGCCGGAGAGCACGTAGAGCTTGACGGTGTGCCGCTGCACCCGGATGCCGGCGAGGCGGGCGGCCTCGGCGTTGCCGCCGACGGCGAAGGTGCGCCGGCCGAACGTGGTCCGGTTGAGCAGCACCCACCCGGCGATCGCGACCAGCGCGAAGATGATGACCAGCGTCGGGACGCCGAGCACATCACCGGAGAAGAAGGACAGGAAGTCGCTGTCCTGCACGATCTGGGTGCGCCGGTTGGCGATGATCTCGGCCAGGCCGCGCGCGGCGGCGAGCATGGCGAGGGTGGCGATGAAGGCCGCGAGCCTGCCGTAGGCGATGACCACGCCGTTGATCAGCCCGGCCACCGCGCCGACGACCAGCGCGGTGAAGACCATGACGATCCAGTGGAAGTCCTCGGCCATCTGCTGGGTGGCCAGCGTGGTGGCCCACACCGACGCCAGCGCCACCAGCGCGCCGACCGACAGGTCGATGCCGCCGCCGATGATCACGAACGTCATGCCGACGCTCACCACGCCGATGACCGAGGCCAGCCGCAGGATGGTCAGGATGTTGTCGACGTCGGCGAAGCGGTCCCCCGCCGTGATGACGCCGACGACGCACAGGACCACCAGCGCGACGACCAGGCCCAGGTTGCGGCCGACCGGCCCGCTCATGAACCCGCCTCCCGACCGGTTGCGGCCGGCGTCCTTGCCGGAGCCCGCGGTCACCGCGGTGCTGCCCTCACTCATGCCCTGCCCACTCATGCGACGTCCCCTTCGTGCACCGGGACGCCGTGCGTCGACGTCCCCTCCATGACCAGGTCGAGCACGCGGTGCTCGTCGAGGGCCGAGGCGGGCTCCTCCGCCAGCACCCGGCCCTCCGCGATGACGAGGACCCGGTCGGCCAGACCGAGCACCTCCGGGATCTCGCTGGAGACGACGACCACCGCGACGCCGCGGTCGGCGAGGTCGCGCACCAGCGCGTAGATCTCCGAGCGCGCCCCGACGTCGACGCCGCGGGTGGGCTCGTCGAGCAGCAGCACCCGGCAGTCGCGCAGCAGCCAGCGGGCGAGCACGACCTTCTGCTGGTTGCCGCCGGACAGCGTTCGCACCTCGCGGGTCTCGTCGGCCGGGCGCACGTCGAGCGACTTCACCTGCTCGCGGGCGGCCTTGCGCTCGGCGGCGCCGGAGAGGAAGCCGCCGCGGGCGAAGCGGGCCAGGCTGGAGATGCTGATGTTGCGGGCGACGGACTCGCCGAGCAGCAGGGCCTGGCTCTTGCGCTCCTCGGGCGCCAGCCCCACGCCGGCGGCCACCGCGGCGCCGACGTCGCCGTGCCGCAGCCGGCGACCGTCCACGCGGACCGCGCCGCCGGTGGCGTGTCGCGCGCCGTAGACGGTCTCGAGGATCTCCGACCGGCCGGAGCCGACCAGCCCGGCCAGGCCCACGATCTCGCCGGGTCGCACCGAGAAGGAGACGTGGGAGAACGAGCCGTGCAGCGACAGGTCCTCGACCTCGAGCACCGGCTCGGCGGTGGGCGCGGGGCGGTGGTGGCGCTCGGGGAAGACGTACTCGATGTCCCGGCCGGTCATCAGCGTGATGACCTCGCGGGTCGGCGTCTCGCGGGCCGGCAGCCCGGTGGCGACGGTCCGGCCGTCCTTGAGGACGGTGATCCGGTCGCCGATCTCGCGGATCTCCTCCAGCCGGTGGGAGATGTAGACGACGGCGACGTCGTGCGCGGTGAGGTCGCGGATCACCGTGAACAGCCGCTCGACCTCCTCGTTGTCGAGGACCGCCGAGGGCTCGTCCATGATGATCAGCCGCGCGTCCTGGGACAGCGCCCGTGCGATGCTCACCATCTGCTGGGAGGCGGCGGGCAGCGACCCCACCTCGGCGGCCGGCCGGATCTCGGGGTGGCCGAGCCGGGTGAGCAGCTCCCCCGCCCGCCGGTTGAGCTCGCGCGGCCGCACGAAGCCCATCTGGGCCTGCTCCCGGCCGAGGAAGACGTTGTCGGCGACGGTGAGCCCGGCGACGAGGTCGAGCTCCTGGTAGATCGTCGCGATGCCCAGGCCCAGCGCGGCCTGCGGCGTGGACAGCCGGACCTGCTCGCCGCGCCAGAGGATGGTGCCCTCGTCCGGCTGGTGGGCGCCGGCGAGGACCTTGATCAGGGTCGACTTGCCGGCACCGTTCTGACCGAGGAGGCAGTGCACCTCCCCCGCGCGGACGTCGAGGTCCACGCCCCCGAGCGCACGGACGCCCGGGAAGGTCTTCACGATGCCGTGCATCTCCAGCAGCGGCGCTCCTGCCGGTGGCATGGCCTCACCTCGGACTTCTGCTCAACGCTGACCATTAGTCTGTGCAGCGGTGACCATATGAACGGAGTCACAAGGGGTCAAGACCCCGTGAGCGGCGTCACCGAACCGAGACCTGCGACGGGCCAGGTCAGGGCAGGGACGGCCGTCTCCGCCGTCCTGCGACGGCAGCCGGTGACTCAGCGGGCCAGGGCCTGGTGGACCGAGTCCCCGTCGAGGTAGCCCTGGATGGCCATGAGCGCGGCGCCCACCCGGCCGGACAGGTCGGGGGCGTCGCTGACGGTGATCTCCAGCGCGCGGGCCGCCAGCGGCATGGAGCGGCCGTAGACCGCCTCGCGGATGCCGGCCAGCAGCGGCGCGCCGGCCTGCGCGACCCCGCCGGTCATCACGATGCGGTGCGGGTTGAAGAAGTTGACCAGCGCGGCCAGCACCGTGCCGATGGTGCGCCCGGCCCGCCGGACCAGCTCCAGCGCCGGGCCGTCGCCCTGGGCGGCGAGCTCGATGACCTGCCGGGTGCTGGTCACCGGCAGCCCCGCCTCGACGGCGTCGCGCAGCAGCGCGCCACCGCCGGCGAGCGCCTCCAGGCAGTTCTCGTTGCCGCAGCGGCACAGCACGGTGCGGCCGTCCGGCGTCGGCACGTGGATGTGCCCGATGTCGCCGGCGCTGCCCTGCGCGCCCCGGTACACCTCGCCGTCGACGATGACCCCGCAGCCGATGCCGGTGCCGACCTTGACCACCAGCACGTCCTCGGCCGAGCCGCCGACGCCGATCTCCCCGAGCGCCATGACGTTGACGTCGTTGTCGACGAGGACCGGGCAGCCGTAGCGGGCGAAGGCGCCGGGGATGTCGTGGTCGTGCCAGCCCGGCATGATCGGCGGGTGCGACGGCCGGCCCGTCGAGAACTCCACCGGCCCGGGCACGCCCACGCCGACGGCGCACACGTCGGCCGGGGTCAGCCCCGCCTCGGCGAGCACCTTCTGGGCCAGCCGGTCCACCTCGGCGAGCACGACGTCGGGGCCGTCGGCGATGTCGATCGGGTGCCCGACGGTGGCGAGGATCTGCGCGGACAGGTCGGTGACCGCGACGTCGACGCTGGTGACCCCCAGGTCGACGGCGAGCACGCAGCCGGCGCCGCTGTTGAACCGCAGGAGCGTCGGGGGGCGGCCGCCGGTGCTGCCGCCGCGGCCGCCCTCCTGCAGCAGGCCGGCGGCGATCAGCTGGTCGACGCGGGCACTGACGGTGTTGCGCGCGGCCCCGGTGAGCGCGACCAGCTCGGCCCGGCTCCGCGCGCGGCCGGTGCGCACGTGGTGCAGCAGTGCGCCGGCCGAGGCGGACGTGGAGGCCATGACGTCATGGTGACACGCCGGAGGCGCGTCCCCCCTCCTCCGCGATCCCGGCAGCTCGGAGAACCTCCCGGAGGACGGCGGCGACGGCGTCCGGGTGGGTCTGGACGGTCATGTGCCCCGCCCCGGGCACCTCGACGACCCGTCCCGACGGCGCGGCGGCGGCCACCGCGGCGGCCCAGTCGGCCGGGCAGAGCCGGTCCCGCGTGCCGCGGACGACGGTCACCGGGACGCCGACGCGGCGCAGCCGGACGTCGATGCGGTCGGGCGCGGCCACCCGCCACAGCGCCCGCATCGCCCGGGGGCCGGTGGTCAGCCACTGCGCCAGGATCAGCGGCGCCTGCCACCAGGGCTCGCGCAGCGCGGTCCGCAGCCACCGCGCGGCCAGCCGCGCGGGCCGGCGCAGCCGCGGGTCGGTCGACGGGCCGAGCAGGACGACACCGGCCACCCGCGGGTCGACGGCGGCCGCGGCCACCACCTGGCAGCCCTGCGAGTGGCCGGCCAGCACGACCGGACCGGGGCCGAGCCGGTCCCGCAGCCGGGCGGCCAGCACGTCGAGCGGAGGCACAGGTGCAGACCGGCCCATCCCGGGTAGGACCACGACGTCGGCGGGCGACCGCCGGCGCAGCCGTGACCACGACCGCCCGTCCAGGCCCAGCCCCGGGACGACCACGAGCCGGGGGATGACGACGGGCACCGACCTGGTTGTACCGGGCAGGACCGGACACCGCGAGTGCACCGGCGGAGGGCCGCCGTGACGGGGATCACCCCCGGAACGGGCCCGCCGGGAGACAGCGGAGCCCCTGACGGGAGAGGATCACAGTCATCATGACGACATCACCTGCGCCCACCGCCAGCTCCTCGACCGGCCGGCCGCGGGTGGTGATCATCGGCTCCGGCTTCGGCGGGCTGTTCGCCGCGAAGGCCCTGCGCAACGCCGACGTCGACGTCACCGTGGTCGCCAAGACCGGCCACCACCTCTTCCAGCCGCTGCTCTACCAGGTGGCCACCGGCATCCTCTCCGAGGGCGAGATCGCCCCGGCCACCCGCGAGGTGCTGCGCCACCAGAAGAACGCCAAGGTGGTCCTCGGCGAGGTCGTGGACATCGACGTGGACGCCCGCACGGTCACCTCCACCATCCTGGGCCGCACCACGATCCACCCCTACGACGAGCTGATCGTCGCCGCGGGTGCCGGCCAGTCGTACTTCGGCAACGACCGGTTCGCCGAGTTCGCCCCGGGCATGAAGAGCATCGACGACGCCCTCGAGCTGCGCGGCCGCATCTTCGGCGCCTTCGAGCTGGCCGAGCTCGCCACCGACCCCGCCGAGGTGGACCGGCTGATGACCTTCGTGGTCGTCGGCGCCGGCCCGACCGGGGTGGAGATGGCCGGGCAGATCGCCGAGCTCGCGCACCGCACGCTGCGCCGCGACTTCCGCAACATCGACCCGCAGCGGGCCCGCATCATCCTGCTCGACGGTGCGCCGCAGGTGCTGCCGCCGTTCGGGCCGAAGCTGGGCGAGAAGGCCCGCCGGCACCTCAACGAGATCGGCGTCGAGGTCCAGCTCGGCGCGCTGGTCACGGACATGGACGCCGACGGCCTCACCGTCAAGGACTCCGACGGCCAGCTGCGCCGCATCTCGGCGGCCACCAAGGTGTGGGCGGCCGGCGTGCAGGCCTCGCCGCTGGGCCGGCTGCTGGGCGAGAAGACCGGCGCCGAGGTCGACCGCGCCGGGCGCATCGCCGTCCAGTCGGACCTGACGCTGCCCGGCCACCCGGAGATCCACGTCGTCGGCGACATGGCCAACCACCCCGACCGGCTGCCCGGCGTCGCCCAGGTGGCCATCCAGGGCGGGCGCTACGCCGCCGACCAGATCAAGCGCCGGCTCGCCGGCCGGGAGCCGCGCGGCGCGTTCCGGTACCGGGACAAGGGCAACATGGCGACCATCTCGCGGTTCTCCGCGGTCGCCGACATCAAGAAGATGAAGTTCGAGGGCTTCATCGCCTGGGTGATCTGGCTGGTGGTGCACCTCTTCTACATCATCGGCTTCAAGAGCCGGGTCACCACGGTGCTGCACTGGATGGTCAGCTTCCTCGGCCGCGGCCGGTCGCAGCGGGTGGCCACCCAGCAGCAGGTCTACGGCCGGCTGGCGCTGGAGAAGCTCGGCCCCGGCTTCGAGGCGTCGAAGACCGGCGGGCCGAAGGACCACCCGCACACGCCGGACGAGGTCAACGCCGAGCAGCAGCACGACTTCGTCGGCCGCCGCACCGCCTAGCCACCCCGCACGTCCCGACGGCCCGGACCCCCGGTGAGGGGGCCGGGCCGTCGCGCGTCCGGGCTCAGCGCAGCCAGGCGTCCAGCGCCGCGGTCACGAGGTCCGGGGTCACGACGTGGCCGCCGTCGAACTCGTCGTAGGTGACGTCGTAACCGGCGGCGGCGAGGTCCCGGGACACCCGGCGGCCGCAGCGCGCCACCGGCAGCACGCGGTCGCGGGTGCCGTGGGCGATCCAGATCCGCGGCCGGCCGGTGCGGCCCGGCGGGGCGACGAAGCCCGGTGAGAACGCCAGCAGCGCCTCGAACAGGTCGCCGTTGGCCAGCCCGAGCGACAGCGCGTACGAGCCGCCGTCGGAGAAGCCGCCGAGCGCGGCCCGGGAGACCGCGAGGCCGGCGGCGACCCGCTCCAGCGCCGCGTCGAGGACCGCCACGTCCCGGCCGAGCCCGCCGGCGAGCAGGTCCCAGGTCGAGGCGACCGAGGAGGTCGCGAGGACGGCGACCCCGCGGGCGGTGGCGACGTCGCCCACCGCGGCCAGCGACTGGTCCGCCGTCCCGCCCGCCCCGTGGCAGAACACGAGCAGCGGGCGCGGGCCGGGCGGGCCGCCGGGGACGGCGACCAGCGCCTCCGGGCCGCCCAGCTCCAGCGCGGTCGTGCCGGCCGGCAGCGGTGGCCCGGCGGGCTGCGCACCGGGGCGGGCGTCGAGGCGGCCGGCACCGGCCGCGGGCAGTGCCACCGGACTACACCGCGTGTGCCATCGGCGGCACGTGCTCGTCCGGCCGCTCGAGGTGCAGCGGCTGCAGCGGCGTCGTCTCCTCCAGGTACAGCAGGGCGTCGTAGCGGTCGCCCGTCACCGTGGGCACGTAGTTGCCCCAGCGCTCCCGCTCGGGCCGGTAGACGACGCCGATCGCCCGGTGCCCGAGCCGCCGGTCCAGCCAGTCCGGGCGCTCCCCGGGCGGGACGACGACGAGCGCGTCGTGCCCGACCTCGCGGTGCAGCAGGTCCTCGAGGCTCCCCTCGCGCGCGGGCGGCACGGTCATCCGCTCCATCTGCGCGCCCCACTCCCGCCCGGCGACGACGCCGCCGCGGTGGCCGGCGAGCCCCACCAGGACGACGTCGCCGGCGCCGTGCCGCTCGCGCAGCAGCCGGCCGACGTTGGTCATGCCGGCGTCGGCCATGTCGGTGGCCCGGGCGTCGCCGACGTGCGTGTTGTGCTCCCAGACCACGGCCTTCGCGCCGGTGTGGCCCATCAGCCGGTCGAGGGTGTCGGCCATGTGCACGTCCCGGACGTTCCACGACTCCGCGGAGCCACCGACCATCGCCCGGTAGTAGCGCTCCGCGCCGACGACCACCGCGGCGTTCTGCTCGGCGGAGAACCGGTCGTCGGGGTCGTCGTCCGCGCCGCGCTGCTCGCACAGCCGCCGCAGCAGCGCGACGACGGTCTCCTCGCACGCCGCCGGGGCGAACCGCTGGGCGAAGGCGTACTCGACGCCGTCCTCGCCGAAGGGCTCGAAGCAGCGCAGCGCCTGCCGGGCGGCCTCGACGTGGCCGGGTTCGTGCTCCTGCACCCAGGCCAGCAGCTCGTGCATCGAGTCCCAGAGGCTGTAGACGTCGAGGCCGGCGAAGCGCACCCGCGCGGCCTCGGGGCGGCCCGCGTTGACCCCGCGCAGCCACCGGCAGAAGTCGACGACGTCGTCGTTGGCCCACATCCAGGTCGGCCAGCGGTCGATCGCGTCCAGTGCCGTCCGCGGGTCCTCGGCGCCCCCGGGCCGCAGCCGCACGCTGCGGTCGACGCGGGCGCAGTCGGGCCAGTCGCCCTCGACCGCGACCAGCCCGAACCCGCGCTCCTCGACCAGCCGGCGGGTCAGCGCGGCGCGCCAGGCGTAGTACTCGTGGGTGCCGTGACTGGCCTCGCCGACCGCCACCACGCGCGCCTCCCCGATGCGCTCGAGCAGCGGGTCGAGGTCGGCGTCGTCGCGCAGCGGGCGGGCCAGCTCCCCGAAGCCGTCCATCAGGACCTCCCGGCCGCCCCCTCGCGGACGACCCACTCCGCGACCGCCCGGCGGTCGCCCGTGCGCAGCCAGGTGCTCCGCTGCCGCGCCGCCGACGTACCCCGGCCGAGCAGGTCCTGCACCCGGGCGGTCACCTCGTCCCACTCCCCCGCCGTGGTCAGGTCCTCCTCCAGCTCGGCCAGCAGCCCGGTCACCGCCGTGCGGGCGTCGACCAGCTCCTCGCGCAGCGGGTCGAACAGCGGGCCGGTGAGCCCGGAGCGAGCCGCCCGCCACCGCGCCGCGCGCAGCACCTCCGGGCGCAGCTCCGGCACCGGCTCGCCGCGCTGCGCCCGCCCGGCGAGCACGCGCACCAGCGAGCGGACCAGCGCGGCGTGCAGGACGGTGTCGTCGAGGGTGGTGCAGACGTCTGCCAGCCGGAACTCGATCGTGGGCAGCCGCGCCGAGGGGCGGACGTCCCAGTACAGGTGCGACCCGTCGGCCACGACGCCGGAAGCGACCAGCGCGGACAGCACCCGGCGGTAGCCGTCGGCGTCGCCGAGCGGCTCGGGCGCACCGGCGTGCGGGAAGCGGGTCCACCACAGCGTCCGCCAGGACTCGTAGCCGGTGTCGACGCCGTCGTGGAACGGCGAGCTGCCGGTCATCGCGAGCAGCACCGGCAGGTAGGGGCGGGTGCGGTCGAGGACGGCGACGGCGGTGTCGAGGTCGGGGACGCCGACGTGCACGTGACAGCCGCAGATGTCCTGCTGGCGCGCGAGCCCGGCCCAGCGGTCGACCATCGCCTCGTACCGCTCGCCCGGGGTGACCGGCATGGTGTGCCAGGAGTCCCACGGGTGGGTGGAGGCGGGCAGGAGCAGCAGGCCGTCGCGCTCGGCCGCGGCGGCCGCCTCGGTGCGGGCGGCCACCAGCTCCGCGCGCACCTGCTCGAGCGTGGTGCACACGCCGGTGGCGATCTCCAGCTGCGTGGTGGCGATCTCCGGGTGCACCCGCTCCCCCGCTTCGCCGGCCAGCGCCGCCGCGGACGCCCGGGGGCCGGGCGTCAGCTCCAGGGTGTCCGGGGAGACGAGGTGGAACTCCTCCTCGACGCCGAGGGTGCGCCCGACCGCACCGCCCTCGGTCTGCAGGCCGTCGGTGCGCACGCCCCTCCTCGGTGCCGGTCCGGACGCCGGGCAGGCCGACGCTACGGCCGCCGGGGCCCCGCCGCACCTGCTGACCAGCACGCTCGTGCTCTGCACACCCACGTGTGCAGAGCACGAAGGGGGACGCCGCAGGTGCCGCCGTGGCCGCTCGTGCTCTGCCCGCAGGAGTGGGCAGAGCACGAGTGCGCGCGGGACACCTCCCGCCGTTCACCGTGGGCGCAACGGAGGGGGTGGCAGGGCGGCCCGGGGAGGCGTCCACTGGTCGGTGCAACGCTGTAATCACGACCGGAGGTGGACCGTGGCCCGACCCGACACCGACGCGGCCCTGGACGCCTACTCCCAGGTGGTCACCGCGGTCGCCACCGACCTCACCCCGCACGTCGCCGCCCTGCAGGTGACCTCACCCGACGGCCGCGGCGGCGGCGCCGGTTCCGCGGTCGTCGTCCCCGGTGA
Source organism: Geodermatophilus arenarius (assembly GCF_042654585.1). Taxonomy (NCBI): domain Bacteria; kingdom Bacillati; phylum Actinomycetota; class Actinomycetes; order Geodermatophilales; family Geodermatophilaceae; genus Geodermatophilus; species Geodermatophilus arenarius. Next base: position 41,388 of record NZ_JBHSGR010000025.1, on the reverse strand, counting down.
CGGGCTGATGCTCACCAACGCGCACGTCGTCGGCCGGGCGCGCAGCGGGCGCGCGGTGTTCGGCGACGGCACCGAGACGCCCGTCGAGGTGGTGGGCACCGACCCGCTGTCCGACCTCGCCGTCGTCCGGGCGACCGCCGGCGCGCCCGAGCCCGCCGAGCTCGGCGACGCCGCGCAGCTGCGGGTGGGCCAGCTCGTCGTCGCCGTCGGCAACCCGCTCGGGCTGGCCGGGTCGGTGACCGCGGGCGTGGTCAGCGGCCTGGGCCGCTCGCTGCCCACCCGCGACGGGCGCACCGCCCGGGTGGTCGAGGACGTCATCCAGACCGACGCCGCGCTCAACCCCGGCAACTCCGGCGGCGCGCTCGCCGACTCGGCCAGCCGGGTGGTCGGCATCAACACCGCCGTCGCCGGGTGGGGCCTGGGCCTGGCGGTGCCGGTCAACGCCACCACCCGCCGCATCGTCGACGCGCTGGTCCGCGACGGGCGGGTGCGCCGCGCCTACCTGGGCCTGGTCAGCAGCCCCGCGCCGCTGCCGGCCCCGCTGGCCGAGCGCACCGGCCGGCGCCGCGGCCTGCGGGTGGTCGACGTCGTCCCGGGGTCGCCGGCCGACCGGGCCGGGCTGCGCGCCGGCGACCTGGTGCTGGAGGCCGGGCGGGCGCCGGTGGCCGAGGCGCAGAGCCTGCAGCGGCTGCTGTTCGCCGAGGCGATCGGCCGGCCGCTGCCGGTCACGGTGTACCGGCTCGGGGCGATGGTCGACGTCATCGCGGTGCCCACCGAGCTCACCGGCTGACCCTCCCCGGCGCCCTCCCTCCGAGGGGGACGGCCGTCGTCGCGCTCAGGACCGGCGTGACGGGTGACGATGTCGTCCGCGACGGAGGGAGGACCCGTGCACGGAGACCGCAGGGGTGGGCTGGGCCTGCTCGCGCTGCTGTACGGCTGCGCCGCCGTCCTGTGCGCCGCCGGTGCGCTGTGGCCGATGCACCCCCGGACACCGGTCGTCCTGCTGACCGCGCTCGCGGTCGTCGGCGGGCTCGGCTCCGCGGCGCTGTGGCACGTGCGCGAGCACGCGCCGACGGGCCGCTCCCCCATGGCCGTCGTGCACGCCGCCCTGGCGCTGCTGTCCCTGCTCACCGCGGTGCTCGCCTGGCGCTCGGTCACCGCGGTCGGCGTCGTCGGCCTCGGCCCGGTCGTGGTGGCGCTCGGGGTGCTCGCCGGGCACGTGCTGCCGCCCGCGCAGGCGCGGCTGCACGTCGCGGGCGGGGTCGCCGTCGTCACCGCGGGCGCGCTCGCCGCGGCGCCGGAGGGGTTCCTCTCGGCCTGGCTGGCCGCCGTCGCCACGGTCGCGGTGCTCACCGAGGCGCAGATCCGGCAGTCCGGGGCGCTGCGCCGCGCGGCCGGCACCGACCCGCTGACGGGGGTGGCCAACCGCCGCGCCTGGGAGGCCGAGTCCGCCCGGCTGCTCGCCCACGCGCAGCGCACCGGGGAGCCGCTGACCGTCGTCGTCCTCGACCTCGACGGGTTCAAGGCCGTCAACGACACCGGGGGCCACTCCGCCGGCGACGCCCTGCTGCGCTCGCTCGCCTCGGCCTGGAGCCGGGAGCTGCGCCGCTCCGACCTGCTCGGCCGCCTCGGCGGGGACGAGTTCGTGCTCTGCCTGCCCGGCACCGGGACCGACCGCGCCGCCGAGCTGCTGGACCGGCTGCGCGCCGTCTCGGTCGGGGCGTGGTCGGCGGGGGCGGCCGGCGCCCGGCCCGGCGAGGACCTCGCCGCGACGCTGGCCCGCGCCGACGCCGCGCTGTACCGGGAGAAGCGCGCCCGCCACTCGGCCGCCGGCTGACCTCCCGCGTCGGCCCGGCACCCCTCGGTGCCGACGCGCCACGGACCCCGCCGCCGCCCGACCGCGGCACCGCCAGGGCGGCGCCGCCGGTGCCACCCTGGGCCCGCCCGGCGACCGGTCGCGCGCGCCGTCCCGGGCGCGAGGGGGCGGCCATGGCCTCGGTGGTGGTGTGCGGCGGCGGCGTGGTGGGGCTGTGCGCCGCGATGATGCTCGCGGCCGACGGGCACGACGTCACCGTCCTCGAGTCCGACCCCGACGGCGCCCCGACCACGCCCGCCGAGGCGTGGGAGTCCTGGCGGCGCACCGGGGTCGCGCAGTTCCGGCAGCCGCACAACCTCTTCGCCCGGTTCCGCGCGGTCGCCGACGACGAGCTCCCCGGCCTCACCGACCGGCTGCTGGCCGCCGGCTGCGTGTGGGTCGACTACACGGCGCTGCTGCCCCCGGGGATCGCCGACCGTGAGCCCCGGGAGGCCGACGAGCGGCTGCGCTTCGTCACCGGGCGCCGTCCGGTGGTGGAGTCCACCGTGGCGGCCGCCGCCGAGGACACCCCGCGGGTCACCGTCCGCCGCGGCGTGCAGGTGGCCGGCCTCCTGCCCGGCCCGTCCGCGACCGGCGGCGTGCCGCACACCGGCGGGGTGCGGACGGCGGCCGGCGAGGAGCTGCGGGCGGACCTCGTCGTCGACGCCACCGGCCGGCGCACCCGCTCGGCGCAGTGGCTGGCCGACCTCGGCGCCCGGCCGCCGGAGCAGCGCGCGCAGGCCTCGGGGTTCGTCTACTACACGCGCTACTTCACCGGCCCCGACCGGCCGGTGCGCCGCGGTCCCGGGCTCATGCCGCTGGGCAGCGTCTCGCTGCTCACCCTCGACGGCGACAACGACACCTGGTCGGTCACCGTGTTCGGGCAGACCGGCGACCGGCCGCTGCGCGAGCTGCGCGACCCCGCCGTGTTCGACCGGGTGGTCGCGGCCTGCCCGCTGCAGGCGCACTGGCTGGACGGGCGGCCGCTGGGCGGGGTCACGGCGATGGCCGGGGGCCTGGACCGCAGCCGCCGCTTCACCGTCGACGGCCGGCCGGTGGTGACCGGCTTCGCCGCCGTCGGGGACGCGTGGGCGTGCACCAACCCGTCGGCCGGCCGCGGCCTGTCGGTCGGCATCGCGCACGCCGCGCTGCTGCGCGCCGCGGTCGCCCGCGACCTGGACCGGCCCGCCGACCTGGCCGCGGCCTTCAACGCGGCGACCGAGCGGCGGGTCGGGCCGTTCGTCACCGACCAGCTGGCCGAGGACCGCTCCCGGCTGGCGCAGATGGACGCCGCCCGGCGCGGGGCGCCCGAGCCGCCGCTGTACCCGGAGCTCGCGGCCTTCCTCGGGGTCGCGATGCGCGACGCCGACGTGTTCCGGGCGATGCTCGAGTACCGGCTGTGCATGGCGCCGCTGGCCGACCTGCTGGCCGTGCCGCTGGTCCGCGAGCGGGTGGCCGCGGCGGTGCCCGACCCGCCGCGGCCGTTCCCCGGCCCCGACCGCGCCCGGCTGCTGGAGCTGCTGGCCGCCTAGGGACGGCGCCAGTCGTCGCCGGTCAGGTGCGAGCCCGCCATCGGGCCCATCTGCAGCATGCCGCCGTCGACGGCGTACGAGGAGCCGGTCACGTAGGACGCCTGGGGCGAGGCGAGGAAGGCGACGACGGCGGCCACCTCGTGCGCGTCCCCGGGCCGGCCGACCGGGACGCCGGGGCGCTCGTGGCCGGGCGCGGTCGGGTCCTCGTCCTCCTGGCCGGTCATCGGTGTGGCGATCTCCCCCGGCGCGACGGCGTTGACGGTGATGCCGTGCTCGGCCAGCTCGATCGCCGCGACCCGGGTGAGCAGGCCGAGCCCGCCCTTGGCCGCGCAGTAGGCGGCCGCGCCGACCCGCGGCTGGTGCTCGTGCACGCTCGTCACGTTCACGATCCGCCCGCCCCGCCCGGCGGCCACCATGCGGCGGGCCGCGCGCTGCAGGCAGAGGAACGCCGCGTCGAGGTCGGTGGCCAGCACCTCGCGCCAGGTCTCGTAGTCGGTGTCCAGGACCAGCGTGGAGTGGCCGGTGCCGGCGTCGTTGACCAGGACGTCGACGCCGCCGAGGGCGTCGGCCAGGTCGTCGACGACGGCGGCGGCGCCCGGCAGCTGCGTGAGGTCGACGTGGCGCACCTCGGCCCGGCGCCCGCGGGCCCGCACCTCGTCGGCGGTGCCCTGCGCGTGCGCCTCGTCGCGGTACCAGGTGATGCCGACGTCGCAGCCCTGCTCGGCGAGCGCGACCGCGACCGCCCGCCCGATGCCCGACTCCGACCCGGTGACGACCGCGACGCGGCCCGCTGACTCCGTCATGCCCCCATGCTGGGGGCGGCGTCAGGGGCCCGCGCGGCGGCGGTGCAGCGGGCGGCCACCTCCCGCAGGTGCGCGGCGAACTCCGGCGGGCCCAGGACGGTGAACGGCGCACCCGTGACGACCAGCGCGCACGCTGCCCGGTCGAGGTCGTCGCCGTCGACGCGCACCCGGCAGCCGCCCGGGCGCTCCCCGGTCACGGGCCGACGTCGCCGCCCCGGCCGACGAGGTGCGCCGCCGGATCGGCCGGTGGGCGAAGGTGCCGTGGTTCGCGCCGGGCGCGGTGCGGTCGGCGCGGCGGGTGTTCCTGCACGTGATCGCCGAGACCGCGCAGCACGCGGGGCACGCCGACGTCCTGCGCGAGTCCCTCGACGGGCAGAAGACGACGGGCTGACGGGTCAGGCCTCCAGCGGCGCCTGTTCCAGCTCCGTGACGCGGTCGGCGGTGCGGTCGCGGTCGGCGGCCGCCCGCCGCGCCGCCCGGCGGGCCGCCGCCGCCCGCCGGCCGGTCCGGGCCGCCTCGGCCCCGGCCGCCTCCGCGTCGGCACGCACCCGCTCGAGCTCGGCCTCCAGCTCCCCGACGCGGGCGGTGAGCTCCTCCTGCCGGCGGGCGGCCCGCCCGGCCCGCTCGTGCGCGGCCCGGGCGGCCTCCTCCGCCTCCGCGGCCTCGCGCTCCGCGGTCCCCGCCTCCTCGCGGGCCGCGGCCAGCTCGCGCTCGCGCCGCTCCTGCGCGGCCCGCCGCCGCTGCTCCGCCGCGCGGCGGGCGGCGTCCACCCGGGCGTTCCGCTCCGGTGCCGGCGCGGTGCGCCCGGTCCGCGGCGGGGGCACCACCCGCAGGTCCGGGCGGGTGCCGAAGCCGGGCCCGAGGCCGCGGGAGGACAGCGGCGCGGTGAGCCGGCCGCCCAGCAGCGCCTCCCCCGCGTCCGGGTCGGCCAGCGCGGCCCGCAGCGTCTCCTCCACCTGGTCGGCGACGGCGTCGCTGAGCGGGGTGCCGCGGCGCGTGGCCACCGCCCGGGCCCGGCGGGTGAGCGCGGCCAGCAGCCGGGAGCGCTGGGTGCCCAGCTGCCGCAGCTCGTCGCCGGCCAGGGTCTGCTGCGCCTCGCGCAGCAGGTCGCCGAGCTCCACGAGACCGGCGATCTCGTCGGGCTGCTCGCGCACCAGGACGTTGCAGGCCCACGCCGCGGCCGTGGGCCGGGTGAGGGTGCCGATCTCCCGCGCGAGCGCCCGGTCCCCGGCGGCCCGGGCGCGGCGGGCGGCCTCGGTGCGGGCGGCCACGAACTGCCCGGGCGGCACCGCGTAGAGCTCCTCGGCGACCTCGTCGAGGTCCACGGCGCCTCCTCCCGGCTCGCACGGTCGCCGCCGACCCTGCCACGGGAAGAGCGGACCGGCCGGGGGACGTTGCCGCCCGCGTCGCGCGGGTGGTCGACTCCCGGCGACAGCCGCGACGAGAGGGGGACCGTGATGACGACGTGCGGGCACCTGGACCAAATCCGCGACGTCTCGCCGGACTCGGACGAGGGCTGCGGCGACTGCCTGGCCATCGGTAGCCGGTGGGTGCACCTGCGGATGTGCCTGTCCTGCGGGCACGTGGCCTGCTGCGACTCCTCCCCGAACCGGCACGCCACCGCGCACGCGGGCGCCACCGGCCACCCCATCGTCCGCTCGGTCGAGCCGGGCGAGGACTGGCGCTGGTGCTACGTCGACCAGGCGCTGGTGTGATGGAACTGCCCCTCGTCGGCCTGCTCGCCGGCTCCTTCGCCGTCAGTGCGCTGGCCCGGCGGCTGGGGATCTCCCCGCCGCTGCTCCTGGTGCTGGTCGGGCTCGCGGTGTCCTTCCTGCCGGGCGTGCCCGACTACGCCCTGGACCCGCACCTGATCCTCACGCTGGTCCTGCCGCCGCTGCTGTACTCCGCGGCGCTGGACAGCTCCTACCTGCGGCTGCGGGCCAACCTCCGCGCGATCGGCATGCTCGCCGTCGGGGCGGTGCTGCTCACCACGGTCGCCGTCGGGCTGGCCGCGTGGTGGCTGGTGCCGGGCCTGCCGCTGGTCTCGGCGCTGGTGCTCGGCGCCGTCGTCGCCCCGCCGGACGCGGTCGCGGCGACCTCGGTCGGCCGCCGGCTGGGCCTGCCGCGGAAGGTCATGACCATCCTGGGCGGCGAGAGCCTGGTCAACGACGCCACCGCGCTCACCGTGTACCGGGTCGCCGTCGCGGTCGCCGCGGGCGCCGGCTACGGCATCGCCGAGGGCGTGGGCGTGTTCGTCCTCGCCGCCGCCGGCGGCGCCGCGATCGGCTGGGCGCTGGGCTGGCTGGTGCACCGCATCCGCCGGCTGCTGCGCGACGGCGTGCTGGAGAGCGCGCTCGGCCTGCTCGTCCCGTTCATCGGCTTCACCGTCGCCGAGGAGGTGCACGCCTCGGGCGTCCTCGCGGTGGTCCTCGCGGGCCTCTACCTCGGGCACCGCTCCCCCGCGGCGCACCCGGTCGCCCGGTTGCAGGACCGCGCGGTGTGGCAGGCGGCCGACACCGTCCTCGAGGCGACGGTCTTCGCGCTGATCGGCCTGCAGCTGCGTGCGGTGGTCACCGGCGTCGGTCCGTCGGTGGGCGCGCTGACGGCGGTCGGCCTGTTCCTCGTGCTCGTCGCGCTGGCCGCCCGGGTCGTGTTCGTCTTCCCCACCACCTACCTGCGGCCGCTGGCCCGCCGCCGCCCGGACTGGACCCCGCCGCCGTGGACGTACCCCGCCGTCATCTCCTGGGCCGGGATGCGCGGCGTGGTCTCGCTCGCCGCGGCGGCCGGGATCCCGCTGACCACGCTGTCGGGCGCGCCCTTCCCCGGGCGCGACGAGATCGTCTACCTGACCTTCGTGGTCACCGTGGGCACCCTGCTGCTGCACGGGCTGACGCTGCCGGCCGTGATCCGGCGGCTGGGCGTGCAGGCCTCGGACGAGGCCGCCGACGCCCTCGCCGAGGCGCAGGCCCAGAACGACGCCGGCCGGGCCGCCGTGGCCCGGCTCGACAGCCTCGACGACGGCGACCCGCTGCACGCCGCCACCGTCGCCGAGCTGCGGCAGCGGATGGAGGCGCGCACCAACGCGGCGTGGGAGCGGCTCGGCGGCCCCGTCGCCGGCGGCGGCGAGACGCCGAGCGCGGTCTACCGGCGGATGCGCCGGGCCATGCTCGAGGCCGAGCGCGAGGTGTTCGTCCGGTACCGCGACGCGCGGCGCATCGACGACGAGGTGTTCCGGCGCGTGCAGCACGAGATGGACCTGGAGGAGGTCACCCTGCTGCGCGAGTAGGACCGCTCACCGGCCGAGCGCGGCCAGCCGCTCCTCGCGGGCGGCCCGCAGCAGGCCGGGCAGCCGCGGGTCGGCGAGGACGGCGGCGTCCCGGACGGCGACCTTGCGGAACGACGTCCCCGTGCCCTCGAGCAGCCCGCCGTCGAGGCCGGCGCCGGCCAGCGCCGCGCCGCGGTTGAAGCCGAGGTTGAGGTGCCGGTCGTAGACGTCGAGGTAGGCGTAGTGCTCGGAGTTCTTCCGCGGGCCCACGCCGTAGCCGACGGTGCGCTGGCGCGGCCACACCACCCGCACGACGCCGGGGTCGGCCTCGCGGACGAGGGCGTCCGCGGCGCGGACGAGGTCGGCGGTGGCGGGCGGCAGGCCGGCGAGCAGGAGGTCCCACGGGTCGTCGTCCATCCCGGCCATCCTGCCCCGGTCCGGGCCTAGGCTGGCCGCAGCCGTCCCCCGGAGGTCCCCGTGCTGCGTCTGCTCGGTCTGCTGCTGGTCGTCTGGCTGGTCGTGACGATCGTCGGGTGGGTCGTCGAGGGGCTGTTCTGGCTGGTCCTCGTCGGCCTGGGGCTCCTGCTCGTCACCGCCGCCCTCGGCATGCGGGAGCGCACCCGCCGCTGAGCCTCAGGCCGGCACCCGGGCGCGGCTGCTCAGCACGAACCGGTTGCCGTCCGGGTCCGCGAACACCGCCTGCCGGCCCCACGCCTCGGTCGTCAGCGGCCCCTCGAACGGGACGCCCGCACCGGTCATCCGCGCGTACTCGGCGTCGACGTCGTCGACCTCGAACACCAGGCCCTGCAGCGAGCCCGGCGGCATCCGGTCGAACCAGGTGACCAGCGTCAGCGAGGTGCCCGAGCCCGGCGTGCCCACCTGCACCCAGCGCATGCCGGGTGCGAACTCCGCGTCGCGCAGCACCGCCAGGCCGACCTGGCCGGTCCAGAAGCGCAGCGCGGCGTCCTGGTCGGTGACGGGCACGGAGACGACGGTGACGTCCACGGGGACCTCCTCGGGCGCGGGGCGCCCAGTGCACCGCCCCCGCACCCCGGAGGTCCAGGGGTGCGGGGGCGGTGCCGGGGCGGGCCGGTCGGTGCGCGCGGCCACCGCGGTGGCGAGCGAGCTGATCGCGCCGACCGCTCCGATGGTGCCGGTGGCGGTCACGCCGATCGCGTCGAGCTCGAACGACAGCTCGACGACCAGGACGTGAAACACCAGCCCGCCGAGCAGGGTGACCCCGACCGGCGCGGCCAGCCGGGCCCAGGGCAGCGCGGGCCGCCTCTCCGAGCGGGCGGCCGGGGTGGGCTGCCGGACGAACCGCGCCGCCGCGACGGCCAGCGGCAGGCTGACGGCGGAGAGCCGGAACGGCGTCCGCCACGAGTGCGACCCGGGCGCGCCGCCGAGGGCGAGGAACAGCAGGCGGCCACGGTGGTGAACACGACCTGCAGGCCGGAGCAGCGCTCCCGCCGCGGGCCCGAGGAGTAGTCGGCGAGCAGCGCGCCGACCAGCAGCCGCTCGCGCCCGACCCGGTCGACGATCCGGCCGGCGACCCTCGCGGTCAGGCCGATGACCAGCGCCGGCGCGGTGAGCACCACCGGGGTGAGCGTCTCGACGCCCGACGTGCCGGCGAAGGCGTCCTGGATGCACGGCAGGACCGGGGCCTGCGCGCGGCCGGCCGGGCGGCCGGTGGCGGGGTCGACGGCCACCTCGTCGGTGAGGGGTGCGGCGTCGCGGACCGGCACGGGCGTCTCCGGGGAGGACGGGCGCCGTCCCGTGACCGGCGTCACGGGACGGCGGGTGTCGGTACCGCCCGCCCGGAGCGGAGATCACTTCTCCCGGGGTGCCGTATCAGCCAGGTCGATGCCCTCCCGCCCGCCCGGTGGGACGGCGAGCTCCGTCGCCCGGGAGACGACGTCGCGCAGGTACCGGTGCTCGGGGTCGTCGTCGTACACCGGGTGCCACCACATCGCCTCGACCAGCGGCCCGGCCTCGAACGGCGGCGGCAGCGCCCGGATGCCCGAGCCGAGCGGCAGCAGGTCGACCAGCCGGCGCTGCAGCAACGCGATCCGGTCGCTGCCGGCCACCAGCGCCGGGACGGTCAGGAAGCTCTCGTTGACCACCTGCACCCGCGGCTCGATGCCGAGCTGGCGCATCTGCCGCGCGGCGGGGGTGGACGCCGTCTGCCCGTGGTAGGTCGCCACCCACGGCAGCTCCTCGAGGTCCTCGACGGTGAGCCCCCGCTCGGCCACGGGGTTGTCGGCGGCGACCACGCACACCCACTCGTCGCGGTAGAGGTCACGGTGCGGCAGGTCGGCGGCGAACCCGTGCGGCAGCAGCATGAGGTCGGTGGTGAGCAGCGCCGAGGACGCGGTCTCCACGATCGCCGGCGAGTGCGGGGTCAGCCGCAGCCGGGTGTGCGGCGCCTCCTCGGCGAGCAGCGCGGCGATGGTGTCGCCGAGGACGACGACGACGTAGTCGCTCACCAGCACGGAGAACTCGCGGGTCGACGACGCGGGGTCGAACCCGGGCTGGGCGGTGAACACCCGCTCGACGCCGCTGAGCGCCACCCGCACCAGCTCGCGCAGCTGCACGGCCAGCGGGGTGAGCCGGTACTCGTTGCCGACCCGGGTGAGCAGCTCGTCGCCGAAGTGGCGGCGCAGCCGGGCCAGCGACGCCGACAGCGCCGGCTGGGACAGCCCCATCTGCGCCGCGGCCCGGGTGACGCTGCGCTGCTGGAGCAGGGCGTCGAGGGACACGAGCAGGTTGAGGTCCAGGCTCGCGAGGTTCACGACGCCGACGGTATCGGCGCCGTCTATGACCCCCATCAGACATCTCGTCTTCCCTCCCCCGCCCGGGGTGACGGACCGTGGTCCGCGTCACGACGAAGGAGACGCGACCGTGCCCGACCGCACCTGGCTGGACCCCGCCGAACTCGACCGCACCGACCCCGAGACGGCGATCAAGGCCGCCGCCGAGCGGTGCTCCAACTGGGGCCGCTGGGGCGCCGACGACGTGCTCGGCACGCTCAACTTCCTCACCGAGGACAAGCGCCGCGAGGGCGCCGCGCTGGTCCGCCGCGGCGCTGCCTTCTCGCTGTCGCAGCGGTTCGACGCCGACGGCCCGCAGAAGGGCTGGCGCCGGCGCACCAACCCGGTGCACACGATGCTCGACACCGGCACCGACGCCGAGCGCGGCGTGCAGGGCTTCCCGCACGGCATCGGCGGCGCTGATGACGTGATCGCGATGCCGCTGCAGGCCAGCACCCAGTGGGACGGCCTCGGGCACATCTTCGACCACGGCAACGCCTGGAACGGCCGCCGCGCCGGCGACGTCGTCACCAGCCTCGGCGACGCCGTCACCGGCATCGAGACCGTCGCCGACCGGATCGCCGGCCGCGGCGTGCTGCTCGACGTCGGCCGCGCGATCGGCACCGACGGCGAGCTGCCGGACGGTTTCGCCATCACCCCCGACCACCTCGAGGCCACCATCGCCGCCCAGGGCGGGTCCGCCCGGGTCGGCCGCGGTGACCTGCTGCTGGTGCGCACCGGCCAGCTCACCCGGGCCCGCCGCTCGGTCGCCGCCGGGCAGGGGTGGGGCGACTACGCCGGCGGTCCCGCGCCGGGCCTGAGCTTCACCACCGCCGACTGGCTGCACGCCACCGAGATCGCCGGCGTCGCCACCGACACCTGGGGCTTCGAGGTGCGGCCCAACGAGTTCGACGTCGCCTTCCAGCCCCTGCACCAGGTGTGCATCCCGAACATCGGGCTGTTCCTCGGCGAGCTGTGGGACCTCGACGCCCTCGCGGCCGACTGCGCCGCCGACGGCGTGTGGGAGTTCTTCCTCACCGCCGCCCCCCTGCCCGTGACCGGCGCCGTCGGCGCCCCCGTCAACCCGATCGCCGTCAAGTAGGAGGCCCCCGATGCCCGCCGTCAGCAACGTCCTGGTGGTCGGTGCCGGCCTCGCCGGCGCCGCCACCGCCATCCGCCTGGCCGAGGCCGGCGTCGCCGTCGAGCTGGTCGAGATCAAGCCGGAGGTGACCGCCCTCGGCTCCGGCATCACGCTGCAGGGCAACGCGCTGCGCGAGCTGCGCACCCTGGGCGTGTGGGAGCGGGTGTCCGCCGCCGGGTACGCCTTCGACGTCACCGGCATCCGGGCGCCCGACCCGGCCGGCACCGTCGTCGCGGAGGTCCCCGACGCGAAGACGGGCGGCCCGGACCTGCCCGCCGTCATGGGGATGTCGCGCCCGGAGCTGGCGCGCATCCTCACCGACCGCGCCGCCGAGGTCGGCGTCAAGGTCCGGTTCGGGACGACGCACACCGAGCTGCGCCAGGACGCGACCGGCGTCGACGTCGCCTTCGCCGACGGCTCGACCGGCCGGTACGACCTCGTCGTCGGCGCGGACGGCCTGCGCTCGTGGACCCGCCGGGCGCTCGGCATCGAGCTGGAGACCAAGCCGGTCGGCATGGGCATCTGGCGCGCGTTCGGCCCGCGGCCGGCGAGCGTGACCCGCACCGACCTGTACTACGGCGGGCCGTCGTTCATCGCCGGCTACTGCCCGACCGGCGAGGACTCGCTCTACGCCTACATCGTGGAGCCGGCGCAGGACCGCTCGACGCTCACGCCCGAGGAGCAGCTGGCCACCATGCGGCAGCTCGCCGCGGCCTACCACGGTCCGTGGGACGACGTCCGCGAGACGCTCACCGACCCGTCCCGGGTGAACTACACCTGGTTCGAGACCCACGTGCTGCCCGCCCCGTGGAACCGCGGCCGGGTGGTGCTGGTCGGCGACGCCGCGCACACCTGCCCGCCCACCATCGCCCAGGGCGGCGCGCAGGCGCTCGAGGACGCCTACGCGCTCACCGACCTGCTGCTCACCCGGTCCGCGCTGGACCAGGACCTGTGGGACGCCTTCACCGCCCGCCGCTTCGACCGCGCGAAGACCGTCGTCGACGCCTCCAACCAGCTCGCCCAGTGGCAGCTCGACCACGTGCAGGGCGACATCCCGGGCCTCATGCGCTCGATCGCCCAGCTCGTCGCCCAGCCCGCGTAACCCAGGGAGACCCCATGACCCAGCGCCTGATCACCCACCTGCGGCACGTCGACCTGGCCGTGCCCGACTTCGCCAAGCAGCTCGACTTCTTCTCCGGCACCTGGGGCCTCAAGGCCGAGCACTCCGACTCGGGCCTGGCCTTCCTCGCCGCCGAGGGCAGCCCGGAGCAGTACGTCGTCCGGCTGCGCGAGGCCACCGACAAGCGGATCGACCTGATCAGCTTCGGCGCCAAGGACCGGGCCGACGTCGACACCCTGGCCGGGAACCTGGCCCGCGACGGCGTCCAGCTGGTGCACGAGCCGACCGACCTGCAGACCCCCGGTGGCGGCTACGGCTTCCGGTTCTTCGACAACGAGGGCCGCACGATCGAGGTCAGCGCCGACGTCGCCGTGCGGCAGCACCGCGCGATCGAGGAGGGCGAGTCGATCCCGGTGCGGCTGTCCCACGTGGTCATCAACTCCGCCGACCCCGAGGGCACCCTTGCCTTCTACGAGAAGCACCTGGCGTTCTCGCTGTCGGACACCCTGATGCACCCGCGGATGGGCAACATGATGTGGTTTATGCGGACCAACGCCTGGCACCACTCGATGGCGATCGCCCGCGGTCCGCACGCCTCGCTGCACCACGCCTCGTTCGAGCTGCGCGGCCTCGACGAGTACATGCGCGGCACCGGCCGGCTGCTGCGCCAGGGCGTGGAGAAGATCTGGGGCCCGGGCCGCCACCTGGCCGGCAACAACACCTTCTCCTACTTCCTCGACCCGCACGGCAACACCGTGGAGTACACGACCGAGCTCGAGGTCCTCGACGAGGACACCTGGCACCCGCACGTCTACGACTTCAGCAACCCCGAGGTCAGCGACCAGTGGGGCACCGCGAACGCGATGAACGAGTTCGTCGCGAGGAAGTCGTTCAACGACCCCGACAAGGGTCTGTTCGTCGCTCCCCCGGTCTGATGCGGTTCGCCACCTGGTCCTCCGGGGGCGCGGTGCGGGCCGGCGTCGTCAGCGACCTCCCCGACGGCACGGCCGGCCTGCACGCCCTGCCGGAGGGGACGACGGTCCTCGACCTGGTCCGCGCCGGCCTGCCCGCCGCGCTGTCGGCCGGCGAGGAGGCGCTGCGCGGCCCGGCCGTGCCGCTGGGGTCGGTCCGCCTGCTGCCGCCGCTGGAGGCGCCGACCGTGCGCGACTTCGTCGCGTTCGAGGAGCACGTCGAGGGCGTGCGCAAGGCGATCGACGGCGTCGCCGGCGTGGTCGACGAGTGGTACCAGGCGCCGACGTTCTACTTCACCAACCCGTACGCGCTGGTCGGCGCGCACGACGACGTCGCGGTGCCGCCGGGCTCGCAGCGGTTCGACTTCGAGCTCGAGGTGGCGGTCGTCGTCGGCCGGGACGGCGCCTCGCTGACGCCGGAGCAGGCCCGCGAGCACGTCTTCGGGTACACGGTGCTCAACGACTGGTCCGCGCGCGACCTGCAGGCCCGCGAGATGAAGGTCAACCTCGGCCCGGCCAAGGGCAAGGACTCCGCCACCACGCTCGGCCCGTGGCTGGTCACCGCCGACGAGCTGGAGCCCTTCCGGGACGACGAGGGCTTCCTCGCGCTGGACATGCGGGTGTCGGTGAACGGCACCGAGGTCGGCCAGGACCTGCTGTCCAACATGGGCTGGCCGTTCGAGGAGCTCGTCTCCTACGCCTCCCGCGGCACCGAGGTCCGCGCCGGCGACGTGCTCGGCTCGGGGACCTGCGGCAACGGCGGCTGCCTGGCCGAGCTGTGGGGCCGCCGCGGCGAGGCCGCTCCCCCGCCGCTGCGGCCCGGCGACGTCGTGGAGATGACCGTCGAGGGCATCGGCACCATCCGCAACCGGGTGGTCGAGGGCGTCGACCTGCCGCCGGTGCGGGCCGCCCGGCCGCGGCCGCGCACCCGCAAGCGCCCGGCGTGAGCCTGACCGGCCGGGTCGTCGTCGTCACCGGCGCGGCCCAGGGGCAGGGCGCGGCCGAGGCCCGGCTGCTGGCCGCCGAGGGCGCGACCGTCGTCGCCACCGACGTGCAGGACGGCCCCGCCGAGGACCTCGGCGGGGCGGCCTACCGGCGGCTCGACGTCACCGACGCCGCCGGCTGGGCCGCGCTGGCCGAGGACCTCCGCGCCGAGCACGGCCGGGTGCACGGGCTGGTCGCCAACGCCGGGGTCACCTGGCGGGCGCGGCTGGCCGACCTCGCCCCCGCCGACCTCGCCCGGGTGTCCGAGGTCAACGTCACCGGGACGCTGCTCGGCATCCAGGCGCTCACCCCGCTGATGACCGGCGGCGGCTCGGTCGTCGTCGTCGGCTCGGTGGCCGCGCTGACCGGGCACTTCCCGGTCGCCTACACCGCGTCCAAGTGGGCGCTGCGCGGGCTGGCCAAGGCGGCCTGCCTGGAGCTCGGCCCGCGCGGCATCCGGGTCAACACGATCCACCCCGGCTACGTCGAGACGCCGATGACCGCCTCGGCGGCGCCGGCGTTCCGCGCCGCCAACGTCGCCGAGACCCCGCTCGGCCGCACCGGCACCGTCGACGAGGTGGCGCCGCTGGTCGCCTTCCTGCTCGGCGACGGCGCCTCGTTCATCACCGGCGCCGAGATCCCCGTCGACGGCGGGATGACCGCCCACGGCGGCGTCAAGTCGATCAGCGACGCCGTGTCCGCCGCGGCGCCGGCCGCATCCTGAGAGGAACCGCCCCGTGTTCGAGTACTTCCCCACCGGTCCCTACACCTGGAACCTCGGCGTCGTCGCCACGCTGAACTCCGGCGGGCTCATCGACGAGGTCGACCGCGCCTGCCGGCCGATCAAGGACGCCGCGAACGCCGGCGAGGACGCCGGGACGCCGGACTTCCTGCGCGCCTGGACCGCGCTGACCGACCAGCTCGTCGGCCAGGCGGAGGCGGCCGAGAAGGCCGGGCACGTGCGCACCGCCGGGCAGCTGTGGTTCCGCGCCAGCAACTACCTCGCGCAGGCCGAGCGGATGCTCGCCCACTCCGACCCGGACCGGGTGCCCACCTACCGGCGGATGCTGGAGATCGCGCAGAAGGCGTTCGACACGCACAGCCCGCGCGTCTCCCGCGTCGCGGTCCCCTACGAGGGGATGACGCTGCCGGCCTACTTCTCCCAGGCGCCGGCCGCCGACGACGGCCCGGTCCCGGTGGTGGTGCTGGTCAACGGGCTGGACTCCACCAAGGAGCACATGTACGCCTCGAACCACTGGGAGGAGCTGGCCGCGCGCGGCATCTCCTGCCTGATGCTCGACCAGCCCGGCACCGGCGAGGCGCTGCGCCTGCAGGGGCTCACCGCGCGGGTCGACACCGAGGCGTGGGCCGGCGCCGCCGTCGACTGGCTGGAGCAGCGGTCCGACGTCGACGCCTCCCGCATCGGCATCGTCGGCTGGTCGCTGGGCGGCTACTACGCCCCGCGGGCCGCCGCGTTCGAGCCGCGGTTCGCCCTGTGCGTGGCGTGGGGCGCCAACCACGACTGGGGTGCGGTGCAGCGGCGCCGCCGTCAGCGCGAGGGCGAGCGGCCGGTGCCGCACTACTGGGAGCACGTCCTGTGGGTGTGGGGCGTCGACGGCGACGAGGACCACCTCGACGCGTTCCTCGACTTCGCCGACCAGGTGACCCTCGAGGGCGTCGTCGAGCGGATCCGCGTGCCGTTCCTCGTCGCGCACGGGGCCAACGACCGGCAGATCCCGCTGGAGATGGCGCACCGGTCCCACGACCAGGCGGTCAACTCGCCCAAGCGGGAGCTGCGGGTGTTCACGCCCGAGGAGGGCGCGACCGAGCACATCGGCCTGGACCACCTGCCGTTCGTGAGCACCTTCATCGCCGACTGGGTGGCCGACACCTTCGCCGAGCTGGGCGCCCAGCGGGCCTGACCCCGCCGGTCGTCGACCTGCTGCCGTCTCCGGGGCGCCGAGACGGCAGCAGGTCGACACCGGGTGCGAGTGGTCAGCGACGGGGGTCTCGGGTGCCCGATGACCCCGGTGACCGGCCACTCGGCGACGACCGGGCGCTACGCCACCTGGAACGAGCGCTTCGCGAGGCCGATGAAGAAGCCGTCGATCGCGGTGGTGACGCCGGCCGTCGGGTCGGTCGCGGCGCCGAGGGTGACGAACAGCGGCGTGAAGTGCTCGACCGTCGGGTGGGCGTAGCGCAGGCCGGGCGCCCGGAGCCGGAAGCGGGCGAGCTCCTCGACGTCGCCCCGGGCGAGCGCGTCGGCGGCCCAGGCGTCGAAGTCCGCCGACCAGCCGGGGACGGCGCCGCCGAGCATCTCGCGGGTCAGGTACGGCAGGCCGTGGGTCATGAAGCCCGACCCGACCACCAGCACGCCCTGCTCGCGCAGCGGCCGCAGCCGCTCCCCCAGCGCCAGCAGCGTCGCCGTGTCGTGCGTCGGCAGGCTCAGCTGCAGCACCGGGACGTCGGCCTCCGGGTACATGACCTTCAGCGGCACCCACGCGCCGTGGTCGAGGCCCCGGCCGCGGTGCTCGTACACGTGCGCCGCCTCCGGCAGGACGGCGAGCAGCTGCCGCGCCAGCTCGCCGGACTCCGGGGTGTCGTAGCGCATCCGCGAGTACATCGGGTCGAAACCGCCGAAGTCGTAGACGAGCTCGGTGGGCACGGTGCTGGTGATGCCGAGGGAGTCGGACTCCCAGTGCGCGCTGACGATGAGCACCGCCCGCGGCCGGGGCAGTGCCCGGGCCCAGGCGGCCAGCTCGCGCATCCAGGCGGCGTCCTCGAACAGCGGCGGCGCGCCGTGGCTGAGGTAGAGCGCCGGCAGCGGGCCGTCGTCCGGCGTCCAGGGGCGGTGCTGCCCCAGCCCGGCGACGTGCCGCAGGTGCGCGGCGAAGGGGTGCCGGGGGTCGACGAGCGCGTCCGCGGCGGCGGTGGGGTGCACGGGTCAGCCCGCCAGCGGGAGGTCGAGGGTGTGCAGGTCCAGGGTGTGCAGGTCCAGGGTGTGCTGGGTGTGGTCGCGCTTGACGGCGAGGTAGCGGGCGTTGGCCGCCGACAGGTGGACGCCGGTGGGCACCCGCTCGGTGACCGCGACGCCGAGCAGCTCGAGCTGCGCGGCCTTGTCGGGGTTGTTCGACAGCAGCCTGACCCGGTCGGCGCCGAGCGCCTGCAGCATCTGCGCGGCGGCCGTGTAGTCGCGCTCGTCCTCGCCGCGGCCCAGCGCCCGGTTGGCCTCGTAGGTGTCCAGGCCGGCGTCCTGCAGCGCGTAGGCGTCGAGCTTGGCGTACAGGCCGATGCCGCGGCCCTCCTGGCGCAGGTACAGCAGGAAGCCGCCCTCGTCCGCGATCCGCTCGGCGGCCTCGCGAAGCTGCGGGCCGCAGTCGCAGCGCTGCGAGCCGAGGACGTCGCCGGTGAGGCACTCGCTGTGCGGGCGCACCAGCGGCGCCTGCCCGCCGGCCGCCGAGCGGGTCAGCGCGCCGCGCCAGTCGCCGAGACCCAGCAGCAGGTGCTCCCGGCCGTCGGCCAGCCCGTCGAAGGTCACCACCTCGGCCGTCGTGGCGTACCCGTCGGCGAAGCGCAGCGGCACGGTCACCCGGGTGCGCACCGTCGCCGAGGGGACCGGGGACACCAGGTCCGGGTTGAGGGAGAGGGTCACTGCGGCCTCCACGTCACTTGTACCTACAACCGATGACCCTAGTCCCCGTTGGTTGAAGCGACAAGCACCCGGGTGGGACGATGTCGTCGTGGGACCCCGGTGGCTGGACGACGACGAGATGCGGGCCTGGCTGCGCCTGGTCGCCGTCGTCGAGCTGCTGCCCGGCGTGCTGGACGGCCAGCTCCGCCGCGACGCCGGGCTGACCCACTTCGACTACCACGTGCTCGCGATGCTGTCCGAGGCGCCGGAGCGCACGCTGCGGATGACCGAGCTGGCCACCCGCACCAACGCCACGCTCCCCCGCCTGTCGCACGTCGTGCGGCGGCTGGAGGAGCGCGGCCTGGTCGAGCGGGCGCCGTGCCCCTCCGACGGGCGGGCCACCAACGCCCGGCTCACCGACGCCGGC
This sequence comes from Geodermatophilus arenarius, assembly GCF_042654585.1. Taxonomy (NCBI): domain Bacteria; kingdom Bacillati; phylum Actinomycetota; class Actinomycetes; order Geodermatophilales; family Geodermatophilaceae; genus Geodermatophilus; species Geodermatophilus arenarius. The sequence continues at coordinate 22,849 of NZ_JBHSGR010000025.1, read as the reverse complement.
TGGACCAAGGTCCGCGAGACCGCGCCCGGGCACCTGGCGACGGTGCGCGAGCACGTGATCGACGCGCTGACGCCGGAGCAGGTCGGCCAGCTCGCCGACGTCGCCGGGGCGCTCCTGGAACGGCTCGACCCGGACGGCCGCCTGGCCACGGGCCTGGCGGCGGCGGAGGCGCGCGGCCGGGACCGGTGAGTCCGCGGCCGCCGCGGAGTCAGCCGGCGACGCGGGTGGCCATGCCGGTGTAGTCGACGACCAGGCCGTCGTCGTCGACGGTGAGCTCGAAGGCGCCGTGCGCGTCGTCGGAGTACCGCCACCACAGCGGGCCCAGCCGGCGGTAGGTCTGGTCGACCCGCGTCACCCCCAGCGCCGGCACGTCGACCCAGGCGACCGGCGTCGTCACCTCCTCGCCGACGCCGAGGTCCGCCAGCCGCCGGATCGGGAGGGTGTTGGTCAACGGAGTGGCGGCGACGTCGACGTCCACGCACCCGTCGAGCTCCGGGGCGCGCTCGCCGTCGACGGTCCACCGGCGGTGGTCGTCCGCCGACAGGGCCAGCCGGCGCTCCCCGGCGGCGGACACCGACGAGACCTCGACCGCACGGGTGGCCCACGTCTCGTCGAGCCGCACGCGGAACGTGCAGGCGAGGACGGTCCCCGGGCCCGCCAGCACCTCGGTGCCGTGGAGCAGCCAGCCGCCGTCCCGCCGCTCGACGCGGGCCAGGCTGTGCCCGGCGTCCTCGTCCGTCCGCCGCCACGCCACCACCCGGGGGTCCATGCGCGGAGGCTAGGCGCGGCCACCGACGGACTCAGGCGGTGCGGGCGCCCTCCCACAGGTCGATGCCGGCGTCGACGGCGTGCCGGTCGATGCGGGCGAGCTCCTCGTCGCTGAAGTCCAGCCGCTCGAGCGCGCCGACGTTCTGCTCGAGCTGGGCGACGCTGCTGGCGCCGATGAGCACGCTGGTCACCCGCGGGTCGCGCAGCGCCCAGGCCAGCGCCATCTGCGCCAGCGACTGCCCGCGCTCGGCCGCCAGCTCGCCCAGCGCGCGGACGTGCGTGATCGCCTCGTCGGTGAGCAGGTCCGGCGACAGCGACTTGCCCTGGCTGGCCCGCGAGCCCTCGGGGATGCCGCCGAGGTACTTGTCGGTGAGCATCCCCTGCGCCAGCGGCGAGAACGCGATGCAGCCGGCGCCGACGTCGGCGAGAGTGTCGAGCAGGCCCTCGGTCTCGATCCAGCGGTTGAGCATCGAGTAGCTGGGCTGGTGGATCAGCAGCGGCGTGCCGAGGTCGGCGAGGATCGCGGCGGCCCTCGCGGTGTCCTCCGGCGAGTAGGAGGAGATGCCGGCGTAAAGCGCCCTCCCCGACCGGACGGCGGTGTCCAGCGCCCCCATCGTCTCCTCGAGCGGCGTCGTCGGGTCCGGCCGGTGCGAGTAGAAGACGTCGACGTAGTCCAGGCCCATCCGCCGCAGCGACTGGTCGAGGCTGGCGAGCACGTACTTCCGCGAGCCGCCGCCCTGGCCGTAGGGGCCGGGCCACATGTCCCAGCCGGCCTTGGTGGAGAGCACCAGCTCGTCGCGGTAGGGGCGGAAGTCGTCGCGCAGGTGCCGGCCGAAGTTGGTCTCCGCGCTGCCGTAGGGCGGGCCGTAGTTGTTGGCCAGGTCGAAGTGCGTGATGCCCAGGTCGAAGGCCCGGCGGAGGATGGCGCGCTGGCGGTCCAGCGGCACGTCGTCGCCGAAGTTGTGCCACAGCCCGAGGCTGATCGCCGGGAGGTCCAGGCCGCTGCGGCCGGTCCGGCGGTAGGTCATCGAGTCGTAGCGGCCCTCGGCTGCGGCATACGTCATGACGACGATCCTGCCCGGCACGCGGGGAGCCGAACCGGGCGCCCCCGGTGACGCAGCGCCGGGTCCTCCCCCGGGAGGGGGCGGGACCCCGCTGCACTGGGGCGACGGCGAGGACGATCACCGGCGCGGGGGCCCGTCCGCCCGACCCGGAGGGAGGGGCCGCGATGCCCTTCTTCGACGGCACCCGGGGCCGCGTGCACCACGACGCCTGGCTCCCCGACGGCGACGCCCGCGCCGTCGTCGTCCTCCACCACGGCGACTTCGGCGAGCACCTGGGCCTCTACGCGCCCCTCGGCCGGCGGCTGGCCGCCGACGGGATCGCCGTGCACGCCCTGGACGCGATCGGCCACGGCCGCAGCGACGGCGCGCGCGATCTGATGCTCAGCCGGGACGACCAGGCCGACGACCTCCGCACGCTGGCCGCGATCGCCCGGGCCCGGCACCCCGGCCGGCCGCTGGTGCTGATGGGCCACTCGGGCGGGGGCGTGGCCGCGCTGCTGCTGGCCCAGCGGTCCCCCGACCTGGCGGAGGCGCTGGTCGTCTCCGACCCGCCCGCCCTCCCCGTGCCGGTGATCGAGGCGATGCTCGCCGGGGAGGTCGAGCCCCCGGACCCGGCGGAGGTGTTCAGCACCCACCCCGGCTATCTGGAGGCGCTGCGCACCGACCCGCTGGTGAACCGCGGGCCGGTGCCCCGGCAGACCCTGGAGGCGGTGGTCCGCTCGTGGTCCGCGGTGGCCGACGGGCTCGCCCGGGGCCGGCCCGACGTCCCGACGCTGGTCCTGCACGGCGGGGCCGACCCGGTCGTCCCGCTGGAGAACTCCCGCGCGCTGGTCGCGCGGCTGCCGCGGGCAACGCTGCGCACCTTCCCGGGCGACCTGCACGACGTCCTCAACGAGCACGACCGCGACGCCGTGCACGACGTCGTCGCCGCCTTCGTGCTGGCCCAGGTGCGTCCCGCCGTCCGGACCTGAGGCCGCCCGGGCCCCGGGCACCGGGCCGGGACCGGCCGGATCTAGCGTGCCCCGGTGCCCTCCTCCTCCCCCGGCCCCGGTCCGTCCTCCCCCCAGGCCCGCCCGGGCAGGGGCGTCGTCCTGGTCACCGGGGCGAGCTCCGGGCTCGGCGCGGAGATGGCGCGCCAGTTCACCGCCCGCGGCTGGGACCTCGCGCTGTGCGCCCGCCGGACCGACCGGCTGGACGCCCTCGCGGACGGGATCCGGACGGCGAGCGGCCGGCGGGTGGAGACGGCGGCGCTCGACGTCACCGACGCCGACGCCGTGCCCGCGGTGTTCCGCCGCTTCGACGAGGCCTTCGGCGGGCTCGACCGGGTGGTCGTCGACGCCGGCCTGGGCAAGGGCGCCCCGCTCGGCACCGGCCGCGCCGACGCCAACCGCGAGACGGCGATGACCAACTTCGTCGGCGCGCTGGCGCAGTGCGAGGCGGCGCTGGAGGTGTTCCGCCGGCAGCGCCGCGGCCACCTGGTGCTCGTCTCGTCGATGTCCGCGCTGCGCGGGATGCGGAGGGGCACGACCACCTACGCGGCCACCAAGGCCGGGGTGGCGGCACTCGCCGAGGGGCTGCGCTCCGAGCGCATCCCCGGCGTCGACGTGTCCGTGGTGTACCCGGGCTACATCCGGTCGGAGATGAACGAGCACGTGCAGCAGGCCACCCGGTTCAGGGTGGACACCGGGACCGGCGTGCGCGCGATGGTCGAGGCGATCGAGGCGCGCAGGGCGAAGGCGTACGTGCCGGCCTGGCCGTGGGTGCCGATCGGCGTCGCGATGCGGGTGCTGCCGCTCTCCGTCGTCCGGCGGCTCTCGTGACCGCCACCGACGCGCGCCCGGTCCGGGCCGAGGACGCCTTCGACGTCCCCGCCGTCGCCGCCTGGCTGGCCGCGCACGCCGACCCCGCGCGGGCCGGCGTCGACCTGTCCGCCGTCCCCGAGGTGCGCCAGTTCGCCGGCGGCGTCTCCAACCTGACCTACCTGCTGCGCTACCCCGACGGCGACCTGGTGCTGCGCCGCCCGCCGCGCGGGGAGCACACCGGCACCGCGCACGACGTCGCCCGCGAGTACCGCGTCCAGGACGCGCTGGGCCGGGTCCTCCCGCACGTGCCGCGCACCGTCGCGCTGTGCGAGGACACCGCCGTCGTCGGGACGCCGTTCTCCGTCGTCCGGCGGGTCGAGGGGCCGATCCCCCGCCGCTCGCTGCCGCCGGGCGTGGACCTCGACCGGGAGCAGGTCGCGCGGCTGTGCCGCAACGTCGTCGACCTGCTGGTCGACCTGCACGCGGTCGACGTGCGGGCCGCCGGGCTGGCCGGCCTCGACCGCGGCCCCGGCTACGTGCGCCGCCAGGTGGAGAACTGGACGAAGCGGTACGCGCGGGCCCGCACGCGGGACGTGCCCGCCTTCGCCCGGGTGACCGCGTGGCTGGCCGAGCACCAGCCCGCCGACCGGCCGCACACGCTGGTGCACAACGACTTCCGGTTCGACAACGTCGTCCTCGACCCCGCCGACCCCACCCGCCCGGTCGGCCTGCTCGACTGGGAGCTGGCCACCGTCGGCGACCCGCTGGTGGACCTGGCCAGCGCGCTCGGCTACTGGATCCAGGCCGACGACGGCCCGCTGATGCGCCGGTTCAGCCGCCAGCCCACGACGTTGCCCGGGATGATGACCCGCGAGCAGGTGGTCGCGTACTACAGCGCGCGGACCGGCCAGCGGGTCACCAACGCCGAGTGGGCCTGGTACGAGGTGTTCGGCCTGTTCCGCGTCGCGGTCATCGCCCAGCAGGTGTGGGCGCGCTACCGGACGGGGCAGACGACGAACCCGGCGTTCCGCTCCTTCGGCCTCGCCGTCCGGCTGCTCGAGCGGCGCTGCCTGGCGGTGATCCGGCGGGCCGGCCGGCTCACCCCCGACCGCGCCGCGGCGCAGGTCGGCAGTCCGCTGCTCACCCGCCGCCGCATCCGGCCGCGCCGGTGGACGCCGCCGGCGTTCGCCGACCCCGGCCCGACCGCGCCGCTGCGTGTCGCCCGCCGGCTGCCGACCGGCGACTCCGGCCCCGAGGACGTGCTCTTCGACGACGCCGGCCTGGTGGTCACCGGGCTGCGCGACGGCAGCGTCGTGCGGATCGACCCGGTCACCGGCGAGCGGACGCCGGTCGGCCGGACCGGCGGCCGCCCGCTCGGGGTGGAGCCGCGCGCCGACGGCAGCGTGCTCGTCTGCGACCACGACCTCGGGCTGCTGCGGGTGGGCGTCTCGGGCGACGTGGAGGTGCTGGTGTCCGAGGTCGACGGCGAGCCGGTGACCTTCGCGAGCAACGTCGTCGCGGCGCCCGACGGGACGGTGTGGTTCACGACGTCGACCACCCGGTGGGACGTCGAGCACCACCTCGGTGACTTCTTCGAGCACTCGGCCACCGGGCGGCTGGTGCGGCGGGACCCCGACGGCACGGTGACCACGGTGCTGTCCGGGCTCGGCTTCGCCAACGGGCTGGTGCGGGCGCCCGACGGCTCGCACCTGCTGCTGGCCGAGACCTCCCGCTACCGGGTGCTGCGGTACTGGCTGACCGGGGAGCGCGCGGGCACGACCGAGCCGCTGGTGGAGAACCTGCCCGGCTTCCCCGACAACGCCTCGCTCGGCAGCGACGGGCTGCTGTGGGTGGCGATCGCCGCGCCGCGCAACGCGCTGCTGGACCGGCTGCTGCCGCTGCCGGGCGTGCTGCGGCTGCTGCTGTGGAACGTGCCGGAGCGGGTGCGGCCGGAGGCGACGCCGATCGCCTGGGTGATGGCGTTCGACCCGGTCGACGGCCGCCGGGTGCACGACCTGCGCGCCACCGACGCCGGCTACGGCTTCGTCACCGCGGTCGCCGAGCGCGGCGGCACGCTGGTGGCCTCCGGCCTGCACGAGGACGACGTCGTGGTGCTGGAGTCCCCCGGTCAGCGGACGGTGTAGGGGCCGGTCGGGACGGCGTGGTAGCCCTTCGCGCCGACCGTCCGCGCCAGCTCGCTGCGCGGCGGGCGCCCGGCGGCGAGGGCGTCGAGAGCGGCGCGGAAGTCCCACTCCGGCGTCCAACCGAGGTCGGCGCGGGCGGCGGCGTTGACGTAGACCCGGTCGATCGACGGGAACAGCCGCCAGCCCAGCCGCTCGTACAGCGCCGGGACGTCGGGGAAGAGCCGTCCGACGACGGCCGGGGCGTCGGTGCGCAGCTGCACCAGGTCGTCCCGGCCGAACGGCGTGGTGGCGCTGACGACGTAGCGGCCGAACCCGAGCGCCGGCGCGCGGTCGAGGGCGGCGCGGTGGGCGGAGACGACGTCGGCGAGGTCCACCCGCCGGTACAGCAGCTCGTTGACCTTCACGTTGTCGTCGGCGTAGGCGCTGCGGACGTCGTCGCTGTCGTCGCCCTCCGGGAAGAAGCGCGAGGTCCGCAGGACGACGACGGGCAGGCCGGTGTCGCGGGCGACGAGCTCGCAGAGGTCCTCGGCGGCGACCTTGGTGGCGCCGTAGACGTTGCGCACCCGCGGCGGCACGGCCTCGGTGACCCACGCGGCGGGCTCGCCGGGCGCGGGGGTCAGCGCGCGGCCGAAGGCGCTGGTCGTGCTGGTGGCCACCACCCGCCCGACACCGGCGGCCGCCGCCTCCTCGAGGACGGCCAGGGTGCCGGTGACGTTGGTGTCGACGAACGCCTGCCGGCCGTGCGTGCCGACGTGCGGCTTGTGCAGCGTGGCGGTGTGCAGCACCGCGTCGGCGCCGGCGAGGGCGTCCCGGACCGCGGCGCGGTCGGTGACCGAGGCGACGACGTCGGTCCACGGCGAGGGCAGCAGGTCCAGGCCGGCGACGTCGTCCCCGGCGTCGCGCAGCACGCGGACCAGCGCCTCGCCGAGGTGGCCGGAGCTCCCGGTGACGAGGACACGCACGCCCGCCACCCTGGCACGTCCCCGGCCGGTCCCCGGACGCGGACGGCCGCCCGGTCCTGGTGGACCGGGCGGCCGGACCGTGCAGCGCCGGCCCGACAGCCGCCTCTCGGCGAGTGGCCGCTCGCAGCGGCAGGAGGTGAGGCCCGGGGGCGTGGACCGGACCGGCACCCTCTCCAACGCACCGTCCGCCGGGACATTCCCGGCCCCGCCTGGTGGGGCGGTGGGCTGGTCGTCGCGGTGAGGCCGGTGGGGGTGGTGACGGTGAGGGTGCCGTCGGCGGCCGACTCGTGCCGCCAGCCCGGTGCCGCAGGACGTGGCGGCAACGCATCCACAGGGGAGAGCGCAGGTCAGACGACCGCCCGTCGGTCCGCCCCGCGCCCCGGCTGCGCACCCGCACGGGATCCGGGCGACAGCAGCGCCGCCCGGGCGGCGAGGACGGCGGAGCGCTCGGCGAGAGCGGCGGCACGGGCGGCCAGCCGGCGGCCGCGGCGGCGGTGACCCGCGGCGGCGACGCGGCGGTGGTGCCGCACCGACCGCCGGAGCTCGGCCGCGCGGGCGCCGTCGAGGGTCGCGGTGAGCCAGTCGGTCACGGCGCGCCCCACCCGGTGGGGACCAGCGCCGGGCCGGGCAGCGCCGCGGCCGAGGCGACGACGTGGTCGACCAGCCCGTAGGCGACGGCCTCCTGCGCGGTGAACCAGCGGTCCCGGTCGGAGTCCCGCTCGATCTGCTCCACGGTCTGCCCGGTGTGCAGCGCCTGCAGCTCGTCGAGGTCCCGCTTCAGCCGGCGCAGCGCCTCGGCCTGGACGGCGACGTCGGACTGCGTGCCGCCGAGCCCGCCCGAGGGCTGGTGCACGAGGATCCGGGTGTGCGGCAGCGTGAACCGCTTGCCCGGCGTGCCGGCGGTCAGCAGGAACTGCCCCATCGAGGCCGCCGTCCCGAACGCGTAGGTGGCGACGTCGCAGCCGATCGCCTGCATCGTGTCGAAGACGGCCATCCCGGCGGTCACCGAGCCGCCGGGTGAGTTGACGTAGAGGTGCACGTCGCGTCGCGGGTCGTCGGCCGCGAGCAGCAGCATCTGCGCGCACAGGCGGTTGGCGACGTCGTCGTCCACCTCGCTGCCGAGCACGACGATGCGCTCGCGGAGCAGGCGGTCGGCGACGGCGTCGTGCAAGGACGGGGAGCCGGTCGGGGTCTGCACGGTCGGTACCTCCTGGGCCGCCGGGGTCGGACGGCCGCAGTCAATCGGGAACGCAGCAGGAATGCGCCCCCGAATGGTCCCGTTTCACCATTCGCGCAATTCTTCCGCTGTCGGCGGAATGGCGCGGGCGGCTCGGTCGCCGGCCCGCAGCAGCTGCTCGAACGGCGTGGCCGGATGACCGGTCAGGCCGGGGACGGCGCTGCTCACGGCGGCCATCTCCCCGGCCGCGATCGCGGTGTACGTCGACACCCACGCCTCGACCTGCCAGTCCGGAGCGCCGTAGGAGGCGCGGGAGGCGAAGGCCTCCTCGACGGTCTCCGCGTGGTACCGGACCGGGCGGCCGGTGACGGCGGTGATCGTGGCCGCGACCTCGGCGAGGGTGAGCGCCTCCGGACCGGTGAGGTCGTACGTACGCCCGGCATGGGCGGCGGGCTCGCGGAGGACGGCGACCGCGGCGTCGGCGACGTCGTCCTGGGCGACCGCGGCGACCCGCCCGTCGCCGGCCGGGCCGCGGATCACGCCGTCCTCCCCCACCAGGCCGGGCAGGAAGTCGGCGTAGAGCGCGTCGCGCAGGAAGGTGGAGCGCAGCCCGCGGGCGCGGACGTGCTCCTCGGTGGCCCAGTGGTCGCGGGCGAGGGTGAAGGTCGCGTCCGGGGCGGCGCCCTGGAACGACAGGTAGACGAGGTGCCGCACGCCGGCGGCCGCGGCGGCGTCGACGAAGGCGCGGTGCTGGTCGACCCGGTCGGCGGACTCCGACGCCGACACCATGAACACGGTCCCCACGCCCTCCAGCGCCCGGCGGACGGCGTCGCCGTCGGCGTACGGCGCGACGACGATGGTCGCGCCCGGCAACCGCGGCGCGCGGGACGGGTCGCGGACCAGCAGGCGCTGCGGGACGCCGGCGGCGGACAGCCGGCGGGCGACCCGGCCCCCGACCTGTCCGGTCGAGCCGGTGACGGCGACGGGGCTCGGGCTCAACGCGACTCCTCGGGGTGGGTGCGGACGTCGCCCGATCCTCGCCCGGGCGGCGTCCTCAGGCCGCGGCGGCCAGTACCGGGCGCGCCTCGGCGGGGCGGACCGGGCGGCGGACCGGCAGCGGGACGACCGGCGCCGGCGTCCGGCGGGAGGCGAGCACCGCGCAGGTGACGAGGGCGCACGCGAGCCCGACCGCGGCCGACAACGCCACGGCCACCTGCCCTGCCGCGAGGCCGTGGCCGGTCCACGCGGCGCAGGACCCGGCGCCGAGCCACCACCGCACCGGCGAGAGCCCGGAGACGTCCTGCGTGCGGTCGCGCAGCAGGCCCAGCGGCTGCGGCACCGCGGCGGCGACTCCGACGACCGCGGCCACGGAGGCGAGGACGGCGGCGGCCGCGGCCGGCGCGGCGCCGAGGTCCACCGCGACCAGGCAGCCCCCGGCGAGGGCGGCGAGCCCCGCGGCGCCGGAGGCGGTGCGGGCCAGGACCCGCCGGGTGCGCAGCGCCGGCTGGGTGAGCAGCAGGGCGGCGAGCACCGCGGCGTTGCCCGCGCCGACGACGGCGTTGGTGACCACCTGGGCCGGGTCGTGCGCCAGCAGGCCGAACGTCAGCCAGGCCAGGTTCAGCGCGACGGCCAGCCAGCTGCCCGTGGGCGAGAGTCCCCGGGTCCGGCCGTGCCGGCAGGAGAGCCGGACCTGGGGCCAGACGACGGCGATGCTGAGGGTGGACGCGACGATGCCGAGGACGGCGGGCATGGTGGTGCGGGGATCCGTTCAGGAGGACGAGCGCGGGGCGCGGCCACCGGCCGGGAGACGGCGCTCCACCGGGCCGGGTCCCTCGTCACTGAGCGGATCCACGGGTGACCGCACGGGTCATCGGCGCCCGCCGTCCGCAACGGAACCCGATCGGCCGTGATCCTCCTGTGACCTCGCTCGCTGTGACCCCGCTCGCCCCGAGCGGTCCTTCGACCCTGCCCCCGGGCCGCCGGTCGCGGGACGGTCGCTCCATGCGCCAGAAGCTGCGTCCTGTCCGGGCCGGGGTGGCCGCGGTCCTCGGCATCGTCCTGCTCGCCTCGTGCTCCGGCGACGACGGCGGCTCGGGCGACGGCGGGGGCTCCGCAGCCGACTCCCCGGCGACCAGCTCCCCCGCGGAGGACACGGCCGGGGAGGACTTCTGCACCCGGGCAGCCGACCTCGACCAGCGGGTCGAGGCGGCCGTGGACGAGGCCGGCGGCGACACCTCGGTCCCCGACGTCTTCCGTCAGCTCGCCGAGGAGATGCGGGACATCACCGCGCCGGAGGCGATCGCCGACGACTGGGACACCATGCGGACCGGACTGGACCGGATGGCCGACGCGGTGGCCGACCTCGACCTCACCGACGCGGACTCGGTCGCGGCACTGGAGGAGGCAGGGAACGGGCTGGACACGGCGAGCGACGACGTCGAGGCCTACCTGCGCGACGAGTGCGGGATCGGCTGACCCGCGACGGTCAGGACAGCGGCTGCCGGCACTGCGGGCAGGCCCGGTCGGGCAGCGGCTCGCCCTCGGTCAGCAGGCACCCGCCCAGCACGACCTCACCGCGGTCGCTCGCGTCGAACGCCTCCGCGGAGGGCAGCCCGAAGCGGAGCGGGACCGCGCGCGGGGACCCGGCGCAGTCGGGGCAGGACGGGATGGTGCGACGGGTCACGGTCCTCACCGTAGGAACGGCACCGACACTCCCCCGGCGGCGTTCACCCGTCCGGGTGCCCGGTGCCCGCGCGGCGGAACGTGCGTGCGCACGGCCCCGGGTGGGTAGAGCGCCGCACGGACGACCGGGAACCCCCTCCCGGCACCACCGAACCGCAGGAGGAGGCGACGTGTCGCTCCCTCGTCCCCAGGTCCCCGACGTCGACCGCCGCATCGTGGTCGCCTACCAGGAGCTCGGCACCGCCCGCGACGGGTTCCGCGACTCCCCGAGCGGCGAGGGCTTCACGCTGTGCCAGGCGGCCCAGCAGGCGCTCGACGACCTGCTCGACCTCCGGCTGACCCTCACCGCCGCACTGGCCCGGACGGTGCCGACCGCGGCCTGAGCGTCGGCACCACCGCGCCGGCTCACCACCCGAGGTGGACGTCGGCCACGATCCCGACGGCGAGGAGCGCGGCGGCGACGGCGTCGACGGCGGCGCAGAACGGCGGCCACCAGCGGGTGCCGGCCACGAACCCGGTGCGGTGCTGCCAGAGGTCCTTCAGGCCGTGGCCGGCCAGGCCGGCCACGAGCAGCCAGGCCGAGCCGGTCACCCCCGCCGCGGCGACGACGACGAAGACGCCGGCGACGACGGTCTCGACGGCGACGACCCTGCCCCGCCCGTCGGCCACGCTGAACCCGATGTAGACCGCGGCGATCAGGACGAGCCCCATCGAGTAGACGGTGGCGTCGTCGAGCCAGGGGAAGGCCAGCGGCGACGCGGCCTGCAGGCAGCCCCAGACCACGCCCCAGGCGATCGGTGCGCGCAGGGCGCGCACCCCGGCGGCCGTCGCCCTGCGGCGCTGCGCGTGCGGTGCGCTCCCGGAGGCGGTCACGCCGTCCTCCCCTCCCTGACGCGACGCCGGTCCGACCGCGGGTCAGCGTCCGGCGCGGGTGAGCCGCCTGGCGCGCCCGGCGGCCACCGGCGCGGTCAGCCCGATCGCGCCGCGCACGGCGCGGGGGAGACCTGGGATCCGGTCGTAGTCGATGCCGCCCCAGGGTGGTCGCGGGTCGTAGTCGACGGCTCGTTGCACCCGGCGGGCGGTGGCCTCGTCGGTCAGGCGGGCGGCGAGGTGCAGTGCCATGTCGATGCCGGCAGAGACGCCGGCGGACATGACCAGGTCGCCGTCCTCGACCCACCTCCGCTGGTGGTACGTGGCACCCAGGCGCTCCAGGATCCCGGAGTAGAACCAGTTGGTGGTGGCGGTGCCGCCGGCGGCGGTGTGCAGCCGGCCGTCGACGAGCCACCGCTGCCGGGCGGCGATGGCGCCCAGCTCCTCCAGCGGCTCCCGGTAGGCCCAGTGCACGGCCGCCCGCGCGCCGCGCAGCAGACCGGCGGCGGCCAGCACGAGTGCCCCGTTGCCGGTGGACCCGACGACCTCCGCCCCGACGGCGGCCGAGCGGACGTAGGACACCAGCGCCTCGTCCTCCGTCGCGGTGAGGGTGCTCGCCCCGCCACCGGGCACGATCACCGCCCACGGGTCCGGCACCTCGGCGAAGGTGGCCGCCGGCAGCAGCCCCAGCGGCGTGTCGGTGGCCAGCTGCTCGGCGCGCTCGCCGACCACGACGGTGCGGTACCGCGCGCCCCCGATGCCGGGGGTCTTCAGCACGGTGAGCGGGCCGATGAGGTCCAGCGGCGTCACGCCGGGGTGGACCGGGAACGCGAGGACCTTCTCCGTGCCGGACATGGCGGTTTCCTCCCGGTGCTCGGCGTTCAGTGCCGGACGTCGTGGGCGGTCGCCTGCGCGTCGGGCGCACCGCGTGGCCCGGGTACGGGTGCGCTGCTCCTCGCGGCGGCGTCGACCACGTGGGCGGCGTCGTCGGCGACGAAGCCCAGCAGCGCCGAGCCGCGGGTGTGCTGCCAGGACAGGCCGAGGAAGTACAGCCCGGGGACGTCGGTGATCCCGCGGGTGTGGACCACACGGCCGTCGCGCAGGACTCCCGGGACGTCGATCCAGGAGTGGTCGGGCCGGTAGCCGGTCGCCCACACGACGACGCCCACCTCCCCGCTGGTGCCGTCGGCGAACCGCACCGTGCGGCCGGCGGCGTCGGCCAGCCGCGGCCGGAACCGGACACCCGCCCGCAGCAGGCCCCGCCGGCTGCTGCCGATCAGGAACTCGCCGCGGGACTGCATCCGCCGGCCGAGCCGGGAACCGGCGGGCACCCGCATCAGCCGCAGCCGGGTCAGCCACCAGAACAGGTCGCGGCCGAGCAGCCGCTGCGGCAGCGCCGGGTACGCCGCGCCGACCGACAGCTGCACCGGCCGGGTCCGGGCCAGCTCCTCGGCGATCTGGAAGCCGGAGTTGCCGCCGCCGACGACCAGCACGGGCCCCTCGGGCAGAGCGTCGGGGCTGCGGTACCCGGAGCTGTGCAGCTGGGTCACCGACCCGTCCAGCCCGGCGGACAGCGGCGGGACGAACGGGGTCTGGAACGGTCCGGTGGCCACGATGACCTGCCGGGCGCTGTAGGTCCCCCCGGCGGTGCTGATCCGGAACCCGGCACCGGTGCGCTGCAGCCCGGTCACCCGCGCGTCCAGCCGCACCGGCAGGTGGAAGGCGGCGGCGTAGTCGCGCAGGTAGTCGGCGACCGCCTCCTTGCCCGGGTAGGTGCCGGCCGGTGCCGGGAACGGCAGGCCGGGCAGCGCGTCGTGCTCGGCCGGGGTGAACAGCCGCAGCGACTCCCAGCGCGTGCGCCAGGTGTGCCCGATCTCCGCCGCGGCCTCCAGGACCAGGAAGCGCAGTCCCCGCTCGCGCAGGTGCCAGGCGGCCGCCAGGCCGGCCTGACCGCCGCCCACGACGACGACGTCGAGCGGCTCGGTCGGCGCCGTCACGGCGTCGCTCCCCGGTCCACGGTGAAGCTGAACATCATCCCGGCGTGCATGTGCTCGGCGATGTGACAGTGCGCCATCCACAGGCCGGGGTTGGTGACGTCGAGCAGGAGGTCGACGGTCTGACCGGTCGGGATGAGCACGGTGTCCTTCCACACCAGGTTGGGCTCGGGGGTCCCGTCCCGGGCGAGGACGAGGAAGCGGCCGGCGCCGTGGACGTGGAACGGGTGGTGCATCGGGTGGTCGGAGTCCATCTCGTTGACCAGCCGGATCTTGACCCGCTGACCGGCGGTGAAGTGCCAGTCGACGGGGAGCCCGTCGCGGCCGGCGGTGCGGTCCAGCAACTTCCAGCGCATCGTCTCCGTGGTGGTGGCCCGGTTCGTCTCGGCCATCTCGTCCTCCCACTCGATCCCGTCGGCGGGGGCGGGACCTGGGTGGTGGGTGTGCGCGGCGTCGTGACCCGTCGCCGACGTCTCCGCGGCGTCGGCGCCGTGGCCCGCGTCGTGACCGTGGCCCGCGTCGTGACCGTGGCCCGCGTCGTGACCGTGGCTCCCGCCCGAGGCGGTCGCCATCAGCTTCATGCCGCACTTCGGGCAGCGCCCCGGCTGGTCGCTGACCACCTCGGGGTGCATCGGGCAGGCGTAGGTCGCCGGTCCCGCCGTCGCGGGCGCGGCCCGGTCGTCCATCTCGGCGACGATCGCGAGGACCTCGTCGGGCGCCGCGGCCAGCCACGCACCGAGCTGCTCCCGCTCGGCCACCAGCTCCGGCGCAGTCCGCAGCGCCTCGAACCGCTCGGCCAGCGGCGGCTCGGCGACCTCGCCGGTGACGGTGATCGTCGCCAACCGGTAGGTCCGGTTCGGGGTGCGGTGCTCCAGTGCGAACTCGCCCGCCCGGTCGAACAGCACGTCCACGACCGCCCGCTCCGACGGGGCCAGCACGACGTCGGCGACGAACTCCTCGTGCTCCACCCGGCCGCTGTCGCCGCCGACGAGCTTCATCCGGGCACCGGGCACGGCCACCCGGAAGACCCGGCTGTTGGCCGTGTCGGTCAGCCACAGCCGGACGACCTCGCCGGTCCGTGCGGTGAACGCCGGGTCGGTCTCCCCGCCGGTGAGCATCACGTTGCCGTAGCGGCCCATCGCCGCGTAGTTGGTCTCGGTGCGGCTGAACGGGGCGATCGCGCCGTCCTCGAGCAGCAGGTCGTCGAGGGTCAGCACCACGTCGCGGTGCGCCGGCGGCCAGTAGTCCGGCTCGGCCGGGTCGACCAGGATGCTGCCGTAGAGACCCAGCTCCTGGGTGACGTCCTCGCGGACGTGCGGGTGGTACCAGTACAGGCCCGGGTCGGGGAACTGGATGCGGTAGCTGAACTCCCCGCCCGGCGGGATCGGGGTCTGCGTCTCGTGCGGCACGCCGTCGTAGCGGTTCTCCAGGCGCAGCCCGTGCCAGTGCACGGTGGTGTCGAGGTCGGTGCCGTTGACGACGTGCACGACGACCTCCGAGCCCTGCCGGACCCTCAGCGTGGGACCGGGGATCGAGCCGTTGTAGGCCAGCATCCGCACCGTGCTGTTCCCGATCCGCTTGGCGACCGGAGCCGGGCGCAGCCGCAGCTCCTCGCCGTTCCGCAGCTCGATCACCTCGGGCGCGACGGCCTCGGGCAGGTCGGTGAGGTCGGTGGAGAGGAAGGTGTCCACGGGACGTCCTCCTGTCGGTGAGCGTGGAGCCTCAGCTCCGGGTGCCGCCGGCGACGTGAGGGGATCCGAGGGAGTCCGCGGCGCCGCGTGCACCGGCGCGGGCGGGCTCGACGACGTGCTCCGCAGTCATGGCGCCTCCTGTGCGGACCGGTAGTGCACCGCCGCCGGGTGTGGGCTGTCCAGACGCTCGGCGATGGTCCGGCCCGGCGGCGCCCAGGGAGTCGAGACCCGGCGCCCGGCCGGAGCAGGAGACCCTGGTCCCGGGCCCCCCGGTCGCAGCGTCGGGCACCATCCGGCCGTGGACCCCGAGCAGTTGCTGCGGACGGCGGCCGACCGCCTCGAGGCGCTCGCCGCCCGGACGCCCCCCGGCGACTGGCGGACCGGCGGACTGCTGGCGACCCGCCCCGAGGTGGTCGCACACCTCCCCGACGGGAGCACCGAGCACGTGGCCGAGGCGCGGGCCGGGACCGGCGCGTGGATCGCGGCTCTCTCCCCCGCGCTGGCCGCGCCGCTCGCGGGCTGGCTGCGCGCCGCGGCGACGCACGAGCCGGCCGACCCGGCGGCCGCGACGTTCGCCCGGGCGCTGCTCGCGCGGCTGCCCTGACCGGACTCCACCGGAGGGCCCGGAGGACGGGACCCGGGAGCGGTCTCGGTCACCACGTGGAGGGCCGTCCGGAACGATCCCGATCCGACGTGCCGGACGACGAGCGCCGCCGGCGTCAGCGGACGGTCCCGCCGGTCCGCGCCGGCACGGCCTCGCGGGGCGAGGGGATGCCGGCCGGGGCGGGCGGGATGTTGGGGTTGTGCCGGAAGACGTTGTCCGGGTCCCACACGGCCTTGAGCTCGGCGAGGCGGCGGTACTTGCGCTCCCCGTAGGAGGCTCGCACCCGCCGGTCGTCGGTGTCGGCCTCGAAGTTCAGGTACGTCCCGTCGTCGGGGGCGTAGGGGCGCAAGGCGTTCCAGAGGTCGCGGACCCAGGCGCGGTCGGCCGCATAGGACTCGTCGTCGGGGGCCATGGCGAGGAGAGCCAGCGCCCAGTGCGGACGTCGGGGGCTGCCCCACGCCGTCGCGTCGTCGGAGATCTCGCTGTACCGGCCGGTGAGCGGGAACATCGGCACGTAGGAGAGCGGCGAGCGCATGAGGGGGAGCCGCTCCAGGATGACCGCGAGCGCATCGTCGCTCAGCCGGTCGAGGTTCAGCCCCTTGTCGTAGGCGCGGATGCCCCACGGGTTGGCGTCATCGAGCATCTGCTGCAGCGCCACGTGCGGGATCGGGGTGACCATCTCGAACAGCGGGTCGCGCTCCCGCAGCGGCCGGATCGCCGCGGCGTGCTCCTCGGCGCTGCCCCAGCCCGCGACCAGCACCGCGACGCCACGCTCGCCGCGGTGCTCCTCGGGCACGAACGGCTCGGGCGGCGCGGACATCCCGACCACGGCACCGGTGATCCCGGCCGGGAGGTCGAACAGGTACTCACGGAGGAAGCGCAGCGGCTCGAGGGCGTCGTCCGGTCGCCAGAAGAACATGCCCACGTTCGCCAAGGGGTTGAGCTCGTGCGGGGCGAACACGAGCTCGGTCACGATCCCGAAGTTGGTGCCGGCGCCGCGCAGTGCCCAGAACAGCTCGGGTTCCGTGTCCTCGGAGGCGGTCACGGTGCGCCCGTCGGCGGTGACCAGGGTGGCGGCCACCAGGTTGTCGCACGCCAGCCCCTGCTGGGACGTCAACCAGCCCAGTCCGCCGCTCAGCGTGAGGCCGGAGACGCCCGTGTGGCTGACCGTGCCGCCGGCCACGGCCAGTCCGAGCGGCGCGGTCGCGGCGTCGACGGCGGCCAACGTCGCGCCGCCTCCCACGTGGACCCGGTGGGCCTCCGCATCCACCCGGACGCCGGCGATCCGGGACAGGTCGATCATGACGGCGTCCTCGGCCACGGCGTTCCCGGCTCCGCTGTGGCCGCCACCGCGCACGGTCAGGTCCACCCCCTCCTCGCGCACGACAGCGAGGGTCCGCGCGACCTCCTCGGCCGACGTAGGCCGCACGATCAGCGCCGGCTGGCGCGTGATGGCGCCGTTCCAGACGGCCCCGGCCCGTGCCGCGGCGAACCCGGGGTCGGCCGGTTGCAGCACCTCACCGGCGACGGACCGGGCCAGGCGGGTGAGGACAGCATGGTCGAGCGGCATGGCGACTCCCTGCGGACTCGAGATCGCCTCCGGTGGTCCGTGACCGCTGGGAAGCGATGGAGCACCGTCGCACGTGATCCGCGGCCGGACACCCGTGCGCGTTCCCCCGGATCCCCGGTCGACCGGCGGGTCCCGGCGTGTGGTGACCCGTGGCTGGCCCAGCGCGCCGCCTGGTCATGCCGGAGACCTGCCGTGCGGTGGGTGGTGCCCGTGCGGAGCCTCCGGCCCGCTCGCCTTCTCAGCCGAGCGGGACGGAGCACCCGGTCCACGTCGCTCCTCCCGTTCCTCGGGCCCACGGAACGCCACCGGCCCGGCCCCGCGAGGGGACCGGGCCGGTGGACGGGTCGGTCATCGGTCAGCGACGTCCTGCCGCCGGTGCAGGACGTCGCTGACCGGTCAGGTCAGCTGCAGCCGCTGGTGGAGCCGCAGCCCTCGCAGACGTAGCAGCTGCCGGCGGGACGCATCTTCGTGCCGCAGGTCATGCACAGCGGCGCGTCGGTGACGTTGCCCGTGACCAGCTCGAGCAGCTCGGCCGAGGAGTGGGCCTCCTTCACCGGCTTCTCGGCGGCCGGCTCCGGCTTGGCGGGCGCCTCGGTCGGCACCGAGCCGCGCAGCGCCTCGACGTCGACCTCCTCCTCGACGACCTCCGCCGTCGAGGCGGAGCCGCCGTAGGTGCCCGACACCTGCGCCGCCCGCTCCTCGGCGGTGAAGATGCCGAGGGTCGCGCGCGTCTCGACCGGCAGGTGGTCCAGTGCCAGGCGACGGAAGATGTAGTCCATCACCGACTGGGCGATCCGGATGTCCGGGTCGTCGGTCATGCCGGCCGGCTCGAAGCGCATGTTGGTGAACTTCTGGATGTAGGTCTCCAGCGGCACACCGTGCTGCAGCGCGATCGAGATGCCGATCGAGAAGGCGTCCATGACACCGGCCAGGGTCGAGCCCTGCTTGCCGAGCTTGAGGAACACCTCGCCGAGGCTGCCGTCCTCGTACATCCCGGCGGTCATGTAGCCCTCGGCGCCGGCGACGCTGAACGACGTCGTCATGCTCTGCCGCTTCTTCGGCAGCCGGCGGCGGACCGGGTGCGACGTCGCGGCGACCGGGGCGGCCTCCACCTCGGCCTTGGCCCCACCGTCGGCAGTGGTCTTCTTGGCCTTGGCGTCGGACAGCGGCTGGCCGACCTTGCAGTTGTCGCGGTAGATCGCCAGTGCCTTGAGGCCGAGCTTCCAGCCCTGGAAGTAGATGTTCTCGACGTCCTCGACGGTCGCCGTCTCCGGCATGTTGACCGTCTTGCTGATCGCGCCGGAGATGAACGGCTGCACCGCGGCCATCATGCGGACGTGGCCCATCGGGGAGATGGCCCGCTCGCCCATGGCGCAGTCGAACACCTCGTAGTGCTCCGGGCGCAGGCTCGGGGCGTCGACGACGTGGCCGTGCTCGGCGATGTACTCGACGATCGCCTCGACCTGCTCGTCCTGGTAGCCGAGGCTCTTCAGCGCCCGCGGGACCGTCTGGTTGACGATCTGCATGGACCCGCCGCCGACCAGCTTCTTGTACTTGACCAGCGAGAAGTCCGGCTCGATGCCGGTCGTGTCGCAGTCCATCATGAAGCCGATGGTCCCGGTGGGGGCGAGGACCGAGGCCTGCGCGTTGCGCCAGCCGTTGTCCGCGCCGATCTCCAGGCACTCCTGCCACTGGGCGGTGGCGGCCCGCAGCACGTCGGCGTCGTCGGCGCCGACCGGGCGGATGGCGTCGTTGGCGGCGGCGTGCTTGCGCATCACCCGGGCGTGCGCGTCGGCGTTGCGGGCGAAGCCCTCGTACGCGCCGACGATGCCGGCCAGCTCGGCCGAGCGGCGGTAGGCGGTGCCGGTCATCAGCGAGGTGATGGCCGCGGCCAGGGTCTGGCCGCCGCGCGAGTCGTAGGCGTGGCCGGTGGCCATCAGCAGCGCGCCGAGGTTGGCGTAGCCGATGCCCAGCTGCCGGTAGGCGCGGGTGGTCTCACCGATCGGCTCGGTCGGGAAGTCGGCGAAGCAGATCGAGATGTCCATCGCCGTGATGACCAGCTCGACGGCCTTGACGAAGGTCTTGGCGTCGAACGTCCCGTCGTCCTTGAGGAACTTCATGAGGTTCAGGGACGCCAGGTTGCACGAGCTGTTGTCCAGGCTCATGTACTCCGAGCAGGGGTTGGACGCGTTGATCCGGCCCGTCTCGGGGTTGGTGTGCCAGTCGTTGATGGTGTCGTCGTACTGGATGCCGGGGTCGGCGCACTCCCAGGCGGCCTGGGTGACCTTGCGGAACAGCCCCCGGGCGTCGACCTCCTCGATGACCGAGCCGTCGAGGCGGGCGCGCAGGCCGAAGTCGGTGCCGTCCTCCACCGCGCGCATGAACTCGTCGGAGACCCGGACCGAGTTGTTGGCGTTCTGGTACTGGACGCTGGTGATGTCCTTGCCGCCGAGGTCCATGTCGTACCCGGCGTCCCGCAGCGCGCGGATCTTGTCCTCCTCGCGCGCCTTGGTCTCGATGAACTCCTCGATGTCGGGGTGGTCGATGTCGAGGACGACCATCTTGGCCGCGCGCCGGGTGGCGCCACCGGACTTGATGGTCCCGGCGGAGGCGTCGGCGCCGCGCATGAAGCTGACCGGGCCGGAGGCGGTGCCGCCGGAGGACAGCAGCTCCTTGGACGAGCGGATGCGGGAGAGGTTCAGGCCGGCGCCGGAGCCGCCCTTGAAGATCAGCCCCTCCTCCCGGTACCAGTTGAGGATCGAGTCCATCGTGTCGTCGACGGCGAGGATGAAGCAGGCGCTGACCTGCTGCGGCGCGCTCGTGCCGACGTTGAACCACACGGGGCTGTTGAAGCTGAACACCTGGTGCAGCAGCATCCAGGTCAGCTCGTGCTCGAAGACCTCCGCGTCGCCCTCGGTGGCGAAGTAGCCGTGCTCGCGACCGGCCGCGCCGTAGGTGAGCACCACCCGGTCGATGAGCTGACGCAGGCTGGTCTCCCGCTGCGGGGTGCCGACGGCGCCGCGGAAGTACTTCGTGGTGACGATGTTGGTGGCGTTGATGCTCCACTCGGCGGGGAACTCGACGCCGCGCTGCTCGAAGTTGATCGAGCCGTCACGCCAGTTGGTCATGACGACGTCGCGACGCTCCCACGTCACCTCGTCGTACGGGTGGACGCCGGCGGTCGTGTAGACCCGCTTGACCTTCAGGCCCTTCCCCCTGGTCGGCGCCTTGGCGGCCCGGCGCGTACGGCCTGCCGGGCGGTCCTCGATCTCGGTCACGAGCTCTCCCTCGGTGAGTGGTGCGGGCGGCTGGGGAAGAGAGCCACCCTGTTCCTATCTGGTCCTGCTGACGGTTCCGGTGGTGCTGAGAGGGCCGGCGACGCTGCCGGCGCACGTCTGGTCGCGCGGGCGGCGGTCAGCCGTCGCGGGCGGTGGAGGGGGTGCGGGCGGAGCCCCGGCGGCGCGGCGCCGGCGGCTCGATCTGCAGCCCGGGCAGCGGCGGGGTGCCGCCGCGGTGGTGGCGGGCCCGCAGCTCGGTGATCTCCTTCTCGAAGTCCTCGACCGAGGTGAAGGCGCGGTAGACGCTGGCGAAGCGCAGATAGGCGACCTCGTCGAGCTCGCGCAGCGGCTGCAGGATGGCCAGCCCCACCTCGTGGCTGGGGACCTCGGCCACGCCGCTGGCGCGGATGGCGTCCTCGACCTGCTGGGCCAGCTGCTGGAGCTGGTCCTCGTCGACCGGCCGGCCCTGGCAGGCACGCCGCACGCCGGCGACGACCTTGGTCCGGTTGAACGGCTCGCTCACCCCGCTGCGCTTGACGACGGCGAGCACCGCCTCCTCGACGGTGGTGAACCGGCGGCCGCAGGCCGGGCACGAGCGGCGGCGACGGGTGGTGGCCCCCTCGTCGGCCTCGCGCGAGTCGATCACGCGGCTGTCGGGGTTGTGGCAGAACGGGCAGCGCACTGCGGTTCACCTCCCTCCGCGGAAGACCCGCCCGGCCGGGGACCCGGCTCGGGCGGCTCGTGCCGGCGGGCTCGTCCGGTCCTGCCGGACCCGCCCGCCTGCGTCTGTCTGTGGACCCCTCTGGGGACATCCGGTGGACACCCCGTGGAGGTCCTGAGGACGGCCTGTGGAGGACTTCCATCGGTGCAACTACTAGATGTAGGGGGACAGTAGGCCGCGCTCCACTACATCTGCAAGACGAGAACCCGCGTGTCTCTTCCACCGAGATCCGGCCGTGACCCCGTGGTGACCAGGCGCGAGCAGGGCTCCCTCCCGTCACACGACACGCCGGGGTGCCGCGCGTGTCGGCGCGCGGGAGGGGTCGTGCGGGTGTATCCGGCCGCCGCCGGCGGGACGCGGGCGGGCACCCGGAGGGCGCGCAGGCGCCTCCCCGGGACGCCGGTGGAGGTGTGCGGAGGGGCCGCCGGGACACGCCCCCGGCGACGGGTCAGGCGGTGGGGCGGACGGCGGGACGACCGCCGCGGGGGTGGGGCACCAGGTCACCGAGCCGGATCGGGCGGGTCAGCATGTCCGGCTCGTCGGCGACCGCACCGCCGGCCGGGGCCGGGCAGGTGACGACCGGCATCTCGGCGGTCGCCGCGCGGTGCCGGCCCGAGCCGCCGGGCGCGCGGTGCCGGCCCACGGCGGACGGGACGACGGCGGGCTGCTCGGCGGTGACGTCGCCACCGTGCCGGCGGACGCCCCGGCGCGCGGGGCGCGCCCCCGGGACGACGGCGCGCGGGCCGACGGCCGGCATCACGACCGTCCCCGTGGCGTCAGCGGCACCGTCGGCGCGGCCGGACGCCAGCGTCAGGTGCCGCTCGGGCAGCCGGACGGCGGCCAGGTCCACCCAGGCCTCCTGCTCCCCGACGGCCACCCCGGCGTCGCGCAGCCGGACCCGGGCCTCACAGCCGCCGGTCGCGTCGTGCCGCCAGCCGAGCATGGCGCCCGGCACCCAGGCGCCGTCCACGAGGACCTCGACGTCCTGCGGGGAGCGGAAGGTCACCGCTGCGTTGCTGTTCACGGCTGCTGACACGCTCCTGACCGTAGGTGCCCTGATGACTCCCGACCGTGAACGACCGGGCCCGGATGGTTGACGAAGTCACCGGCGCGCTCTCGTCACTTCTCGTGACGACGACGCCGGGCGGAGCACCTAGGGCAGGCGCAGCACCTGCCTGGGGACGACGGCCGCCCCCTCCAGGTCGTTGAGTGCCTGGATCGCGTCGACCACCGCGCGCACGTCCTGGCCGGCGCCGGCGACCTCCGCGGCGATCGACCACACCGTGTCACCGCTCCCGACCACGACACTGCTCTCGCCGGCCAGGCGCAGGCCGTCGTCGGGGGCGAGGAACTCGCGGCCGAGGGCGGCGCCGCCGACACCGGCGGCGAGGACCAGCACGGTGACCAGGCGGCGCCCGCGGCGGGTCAGCCGCACCGGCGCCGGGGCCGGTGCGCACCGCGCGCGGACGCTGGCCCGGGCGGGCTCCGAGCGCACCGGCCGCCCGCTCGGGCGGGCCGGGTC
>NZ_JBHSGR010000024.1:0-89911 GCF_042654585.1 Geodermatophilus arenarius | reverse complement strand
AGCACGCCCCCGCGCAGGGGCAGCGTGCGGCGGACGGCGTCGGCGACGGCGTGCGCGCCGGCGTCGGGCCGGGCGGCGCGCAGGCCGTCGGTGAGCACGGCCAGCCAGCCGAGCACGACGACCACACCCCATCCCGGGGCGGTGCCCGCCGACGTGCGGCCGAGCGCGCCGCCGACCGCGACCAGCGACATGGCGACGAAGGCGGCGAGCAGCCAGCCGGCGGCGCGGCGGCGGGCCTCGGGGACGGCGGTGAGGGTGACCAGGCCGATGCCGCACAGGAGCGCCCCGACCAGCGGGTGACCGGCCGCGATCAGGCCGCTGCCCGGCCCGCCGGTCCGGGCGACGAGGTCACCGAGCAGCACGCAGCCGAGCAGGGCGACGGCGACGGTGACGACGACGCCGTCGAGCAGCACCCGCGTGCCGAGCCGCCGGTGCGAGCGCGGCGGCAGCAGCAGGACGGCCGCCCCGACGGCGACCGGGACGCCGAGCAGCGTCGGGAGGTCCTCGACGCCGCCGGTGGCGAGGTCGCGACCGGGTGAGGCGAGGGCCAGGGCCTGGCCGAGCGCGAGCAGCGCGCCGGCGGCGGACAGCGCCCACCAGGGCCGGCCGGCGCGCCCCGGCATCCGGGCGGCACAGCGGGCGAGCGCCGCGGCCGAGGCGGCGGACGCCGTCCCGAGCGCGGCGGGCACCAGCCAGGCGGGCGCACCGGTGAGCAGGCCGGCGACGGTGACGACGCCGAGGACCGCCAGCAGGACCTGGACCGCCGGTGCGGCGCGGTCAGCCACGGCCGCCGGCCCGGACCGTGGAGGGCTCGACCGGCGGGACCGGGTCGGCCGAGGAGCCGACCAACCCCGGCCACAGCTGGCCGGCGCCGTCGCGCAGCAGCCGCATGAGGTCGGCCAGCGGCAGCGGGCGGGACAGCAGGAAGCCCTGCGCCTGGTCGACGCCCAGGCCGCGCAGCGCGCCGAGCTGGGCCGGCGTCTCGACGCCCTCGGCGACGACCTGCAGCCCCAGGGACCGGCCGACGGTGACGACCGCCTCGCACAGCGCGCGGCTCTGCCGGTCGCGGTCGACGCGGGAGACGAAGGACCG
Source organism: Geodermatophilus arenarius (assembly GCF_042654585.1). Lineage (NCBI taxonomy): Bacteria > Bacillati > Actinomycetota > Actinomycetes > Geodermatophilales > Geodermatophilaceae > Geodermatophilus > Geodermatophilus arenarius. The sequence goes on along the minus strand of NZ_JBHSGR010000024.1, from coordinate 88,819 downwards.
GTCGAGCTTGAGCACGTCGACCGGGAGCCGGGTGAGCAGGCCCAGTGACGAGGAGCCGGTGCCGAAGTCGTCCAGGGCCACGTGCACGCCCATCAGGCGCAGCGCCTCGGCGTCGACGGCCACGGAGTCCCCCTCGGCCAGCACGGTCGACTCGGTGACCTCCAGGACCAGCCGCTCGGGCGCCAGGCCGGAGGCGGAGAGCGCGCCGGCGACGTCGTCGACGAGGGTGCGCTCGGCCACGTGCGCGGCGGAGACGTTCATGCCGATCCGCAGGGGCCCGCCCCCGCCGGCGGGCAGCACGGCGGCGGCCGCGGTGATCTCCCGCAGCGCCCAGCGCTGCAGCTCCCCGATGACCCCGGCCCGCTCGGCGATCGGCACGAACTCCCGCGGCGGGACCTCCCCCAGCTCCGGGTGCCGCCAGCGCAGCAGCGCCTCGACGCCGGAGACCCGCTTGTCGGCCATCGACACCACCGGCTGGAAGGCCAGCCACAGCTCCCCGCGGCCGGCGGCGCCGGGCAGGTCCGCGCGCAGCCGGACCCGGCGGACGGCGGCCGCGCCGCGCGCCGGCGTCCAGCAGGTGGCGCGGGCCGAGCTGGAGGCCCGGGCGCCGGCGACCGCGAGCGCGGCGCGGGCACCGACCTCGGCGGCGCCGGTCCCCGGCTCGACGACGACCACGCCGACGGCGGCGGTGAGGTCGAAGACGCCGGCGGCGGTGGTCACCGGCTGCTCGAGCACGGCCAGGCAGCGGTCGGCGAGCAGCGCGGCGGTGTCGCCGTCGCCCTCGGCCAGGACGGCGAAGGTGCCGCCGACGAGCCGGGCGACGACCTCGTCGCCGCGGACGGCGGCGCGCAGCCGGCGGCCCAGCTCGACGAGGACGGCGGCGACGGCGTCGCGGCCGGCGTGCTCGCGGACCTCGTCCAGGCCGGCGACCTCGAGGAGCAGGACCGCGGACCCGGCGCGGGCGGTCGCGGGCTCCAGGGCCGCGTCCCAGCCGGCCCGGTTGGGCAGGCCGGTGAGCGCGTCGGTGAACGCCAGCTCCTCCAGCGCCCGCTCCCGGGCCACCCGCTCGGTCACGTCGCGGCAGTGCAGCACCACCGAGGCGACCGCCGGGTCGGCGCGCAGGTCGGAGACGCTGGCCTCCAGGCAGCGCCGCGCGCCGCCCGCGTCGCGGACGTGCAGCGTCACCAGCCCGTCGGTGCCGGCGTCGGTGCCGGCGTCGGTGCCGGCGCCGGCGTCGGCACCGAGGACCCGGCGCAGCGCGGCGGCGTCCGCGGGCTCCAGGGTCCCGGGCCGGTTCGCGGCACCCGAGAGCACGTCGCGACCGAGGAGCTCCGCCGGCGTGGCGCCGACCAGCGCGGCCATCGCCGGCGAGACCCAGCCGACGCGCAAGCGGCCGTCGAGGACGAGGACGGCGTCGCGGCCGGAGTGTAGCAGGTTGCGGAAGTAGGCCTCGTCGCGGCGCAGCCGGGCGCCGCGACGGTGGTCCTCGTGGGCGGTGACCCAGCGGTGTGCGGCCGCCAGGCCCACGCAGGCCAGCGCCCCGGCGAGGGTGACCGCGGTCGGCCGGGTGCCCAGCGCCAGCGACACGACGACCAGCGCGACCACGGCCACCAGTGCCAGGTGGGGCAGCACCGACCGCAGCGGGTCGGTGCGGCCGTCGGCCGCGCGGCGGGGGACGTCGGGGCCGGTGCCCGGGTCGAGCAGGCGGGCGAGGACCAGCACCGCCAGGCCGACGACGACGGCCACGCGGGTGACCGGGACGACGTCGTGCGCGCCGAGCAGCGTCGCGGAGGTGGCGGCGCCGCGCGCGGCGCAGAGCAGGACCAGACCGCCCAGCAGCACCGCGGCCATGCGCCGGCGGTGCGCCTCGACCGCCCCGAGGACGGTGAGGCCGGCGGCCATGGTGGCGGCCGCGGCCACGACCGCGGCGCCGAGGACGAGCTGGGCGCCCAGGGACAGCGCCGACCAGCTGTTGCCCGGGCCGACCAGCAGGAACTGCATGACGGCGAGCGCGGCGACGCCGAAGAGGGCGAGCTCGAGCGTCGTCCGCGGGCAGGTGCGCCGCAGGCTGGACCGCTCGACCATGCCGAGCAGGGCCACGACCACGAGGACGTAGCCGGGGACCGTGGGCAGCCAGCGCAGCACCACCGCGGACAGCACGGGGTCCGGCCGGGCCGTGCTGGTCAGGACCAGGCCGAGGACGGGGAACAGCGCCGCGGCGGCCAGCACCCGCCACGGCGGGGCGGAGGGGTCGCCGGTCCGGCTCAGCGCCAGCAGCGCGAGCGCGGTGAGCAGCCCGGCCAGGCCGGTGACGGCGTCGGAGACCGGGTCCAGCGCGGGCACGGCGACCGCCAGGGCGCACGCCGCCGCGGCCGGCACGGCGCACGCCAGCAGCCACCCGATCCGCCTGTCCACACCGGGGGTGTCGGCAGCGGCGCCCCCCGGGGACAGGCCCCGGGGAGCGCCCTCACCCCATCGGGGTGCCCGCGGTCAACCGCAGATCGCGCCGTTCGCCGCGGAGCCGACCAGCTTGGCGTACTTGCCGAGGACGCCGGTGGTGTAGCGCGGGGGCAGCGGCGCCCAGTCCGCGCGGCGGCGGGCCAGCTCGTCGTCGTCGACCAGCAGGTCCAGGGTGCGGGTGGTGAGGTCCAGCCGGACCGGGTCGCCGTCGCGGACCAGCGCGATCGGGCCGCCCTCGGTGGCCTCCGGCGCGACGTGGCCGATGCACAGGCCGGTGGTGCCGCCGGAGAACCGGCCGTCGGTGAGCAGCAGGACGTCCTTGCCCAGGCCCGCGCCCTTGATCGCGCCGGTGACGGCGAGCATCTCGCGCATGCCCGGCCCGCCCTTGGGCCCCTCGTACCGGATGACGACGACGTCGCCGGCCTGCAGCGTGCCCTCGGTGACCGCGTCCATGGCGCCCTGCTCGCCGTCGAAGACCCGGGCGGTGCCCTCGAAGACGTCGCGGTCGAAGCCGGCCGACTTCACCACGGCGCCCTCGGGCGCCAGCGAGCCGCGCAGGATCGTCAGGCCGCCGGTCCTGTGGATGGGCTGCGCCATCGCGTGGATGATCGCGCCGTCGGGGTCCGGCGGGGCGATCTCGGCGAGGTTCTCCGCCATGGTCTTCCCGGTCACGGTGAGCGTGTCGCCGTGCAGCAGTCCGGCGTCGAGCAGCGCGCGCAGGACCACCGGGACGCCGCCGATGCGGTCGATGTCGGTCATGACGTACCGGCCGAAGGGCTTGACGTCGGCCAGGTGCGGCGTGCGGTCGCCGATCCGGTTGAAGTCGTCGAGGGTGAGCTCGACCTGCGCCTCGTGCGCGATGGCCATGAGGTGCAGGACGGCGTTGGTGGAGCCGCCCAGCGCCATGACCACGGTGATCGCGTTCTCGAACGCCTCCCTGGTCATGATCTGCCGCGCGGTGATGCCCTTCCGCAGCAGGTTGACCACGGCCTCGCCGGAGGCGACGGCGAAGGCGTCGCGGCGGCTGTCGGGCGCCGGCGGGGCGGCGCTGCCGGGCAGGCTCATGCCCAGCGCCTCGGCGACGCTGGCCATGGTGTTGGCGGTGTACATGCCGCCGCAGGAGCCCATGCCGGGGCAGGCGGCGCGCTCGACGGCGGCCAGCTCGTCCTGGGTGATCAGCCCGCGGGCGCAGGCGCCGACGGCCTCGAAGACGTCGATGATCGTCAGGTCGTCGCGGTCGCCGAGCCTCCCCGGCAGCGTCGAGCCCGAGTAGAGGAAGACGCTGGCGAGGTCCAGCCGGGCGGCGGCCATGAGCATGCCCGGCAGGGACTTGTCGCAGCCGGCGAGCAGCACCGAGCCGTCGAGCCGCTCGGCGAACATGACCGTCTCCACCGAGTCGGCGATGACCTCGCGGCTGACCAGCGAGGCGCGCATGCCCTCGTGGCCCATGGAGATGCCGTCGGAGACCGAGATGGTGCCGAACTCCAGCGGGAACCCGCCGGCGGCGTGCACGCCCTCCTTGGCCCGCTTGGCCAGCCGGTCCAGCGAGAGGTTGCACGGGGTGATCTCGTTCCACGACGAGGCCACGCCGATCTGCGGCTTGTCCCAGTCGTCGTCGCCCATGCCGACGGCGCGCAGCATGGCCCGGGCCGGGGCCTTGGTGATGCCGTCGGTCACCTCGCGGCTGCGCGGCTTGACGTCGGCGGTGGTGCGGGGGTCGTCCACGGTCGTCACGCCCGCGAGCGTAGGCGCGGTGCCGGGGCGCTCCCAGACGCCGTCGATACTGGTATCGACACCACCACCCGGGAGCCGCCGTGTCCGCCACCGCCCGCCGGGAGCTCGGCGAGTTCCTGCGCTCGCGCCGCTCCCAGGTCGACCCGCGCGTCACCGGCCTGCCCGCCGGCGGCCCGCGGCGCACGCCGGGGCTGCGCCGCGAGGAGGTCGCGCTGCTGTCCGGGGTGAGCTCCACCTGGTACACGTGGCTGGAGCAGGGCCGCGACATCCGCCCGTCCCGGCAGGTGGTCGACGCGCTGGCCCGCACGCTGCGCATGACCCCGGCCGAGCACGGCTACGTGCTGCGGCTGACCGGCCACGGCGGCGCCGCACCCGGCGACCCCGACGGCGGGATGCCCGGCCACGTGCAGCGCCTGCTGGACGCGCTGGGCCCCTCCCCCGCCTACGCCATCACCGCCGACTGGTGGATCGCCGGGTGGAACCGCGCCTACGCGCGCTTCTACCCCGGGGTGGCGGCCGCCCCCGCGGACCGGCGCAACCTCCTGGAGCTGGTCTTCACCGACCCGGCGGTGCGGGCGCTGCTGGCGGACTGGGCCGGGGACAGCCGGCGGTTCCTCACCCAGTTCCGCGCCGAGGTGGGCCCGCGGCTGGCCGACCCGGCGGTCGTCGACCTCGTCGCCCGGCTCGAGGCGGCCAGCCCGGAGTTCCGCGCCGGGTGGGCCAGCCACGACGTCGACCGGTTCAGCTCCGCCGAGCGCCGCTTCGAGCACCCCGAGGTGGGCAGCCTGCTGCTGGAGCACCACCAGCTCACGCCCGCCGACGCCCCCGGGCTGCAGCTGGTCGTCTACACCGCGGCCGAGGGCAGCGAGAGCGCCGGGCGGCTGCGCGCGCTGGCGGGTCAGGCCGCCGGGGGCTGAGGGACGTCGAAACGGCCGCCGGACCACCCCGCCAGCCGCGGCAGGTCGCGGGCCCGCAGGACCGGCAGCGGCACCTCCCCGCCGCCGGTGGTGACCAGCCGCAGCCGGGCGTTGCGGCCCACGCGGATGCCGGCCAGGTCGTCCCAGGGCACCCGGCGCTGCCCGACCAGCCCGCGCGTGGTGATCGCCTCCTCGTCGACGTCGACGCCCACCCGCAGCACCCAGACCGCCGCCAGCAGCGGGAGCAGCAGGACGAGCGCGGCCCACGGCGAGGCGGCGGCGAAGGGCAGCACGCAGACGGCGAGGAAGACGACGGGGAGCAGCGCGACCCGGCTCAGCCGCATGCGCGCGAGGGTTGCCACGTCCCCATGGTCCCGCGTCGCCGGACCCCGTTCCCGTGATCCGGCGTCAGTAGTCGCCGACGACGTCGGCCAGGGGTTCCCCGGCCAGCACGCGGCGCAGCTGCGCGACCACGGCGGCCTCCGCGCGGGCGGCGGTCTGCGGCACCGCCCCGCCCACGTGGGGGGTGAGCAGCAGTCCGGGCGCCGACCACAGCGGGTGCCCCTCGGGCAGCGGCTCGGGCTCGGTGACGTCGAGCGCGGCGCGCAGCCGGCCCGCGGTCAGCTCGGCCACCAGCGCGTCGGTGTCGACGACGACCCCGCGGGCGGCGTTGACCAGCAGCGCGCCGTCCCCCATCGCGGCGAGGAAGTCCGCGTCGACCAGGCCGGTGGTCTCCGGGGTGACCGGCACGACGAGGACGACGACGTCGGCGTGGGGCAGCAGCCGCGGCAGCTCGTCGGTGCCGTGGACGCCGTCGCGGGCGGTGCGGGCGACGTAGGTCAGCTCGACGTCGAAGCCGGACATCATCGCGCCGATCCGGCGGCCGATGTCGCCCGCGCCGACGACGAGCACCCGCGCGCCGACCAGCGAGGAGAACGTGCCGGGGCTCCACCGGCCGGCGTCCTGCGCGCGGACCAGGTCGGGCAGGCCGCGCTGGGCGGCCAGCGTCGCGGCCAGCACCCACTCGGCCGTCGACGGCGTGTGCGCGCCGCGGGCGTTGCACAGCACGACGCCCTCGGGCAGCCGGCCGACGAACCGCTCGGCGCCGGCGCTGACCAGCTGGACCAGCCGCAGCCGCGGGAGCGCGTCGAGGAACGCCTCGTCCGGGCTCGCGCCGCCGCTGGGCGGCACCCACACCTGCGCCCGCGCGGCCTCCTCCGGCGGCGGGCCGTCGGCGGGGTCGGCGCGGAAGGCGCGCACGCGCGGGGACAGCGCCTCCACCGCCGCGGCCATCTCCCGGGTGGGCACCAGGACGGTCAGGGTCTCGTCGGGGCCGACGACGTCGGACCCGCGGATCTCGGGAGCCACGGCTCCCGACCCTAGGAGGCGCCGGCGGCGACCTCCGGGCCGGGAACCGCCTGCGGGGCGAGGCCCTGGGCGGTGGCGATGCGCGCGTCCTCGGGCCGGACCACCGACAGCTGGGTGGACTCCGGCGGCAGCACCGTCTGGAACAGCCAGTCGGCCGCGACCCGCACCCGGTTGGCCATCGCCGGCATCGCGTAGAGGTGGTAGCCGCGGGTGACGACCTTGGCCAGCGGCCCGGTCAGGGGCACGCCCAGCGGCCGGGCCACGGCGTCCCAGCCGCCGAGGTCGGCGACCAGGCCGAGGTCGCGGTGCCGGTACCGGCGGGGCCGGCCGACGCCGAGGCTGGCGGCGACGTTGCGGCCGAGGACGGCGCCCTGCCGCTGGGCGTGCTGCGCCGTCGGCGGGGTGTCCGGCAGCTCGCCGTCCTGCTCCCCGGCGGCGAGGTCGGGGACGGCGGCGGCGTCGCCCGCGGCCCACACGCCGGGCGCCCCGGGGACGGCGAGGTCGGGGTCGACGGCGAGCCGGCCCCGGCGCAGCGGCAGCCCCAGCCGGCCGACGAGGGGGTGCGCGACGACCCCGGCGCCCCACACCAGCGTGCGGGTCGGGATCGTCTCGCCGTCGGTGAGGACGACGGCGTCCTCGTCGGCGGAGACCACCGACGTGCGCAGCCGGACGTCGACGCCGCGGCGGGCGAGCACGTCCAGTGCGCGGCGGCCGAGCTCGGGGCCCAGCTCCGGCAGCACCGCCGGCGCGAGGTCGACGAGCACCCACCGCACCTCGGCGGCGCGGGTGCGGTCCCACCGGCTCTCGATCCGGCGCAGCCAGCGCTGGGTCTGGGCGACCACCTCGGTGCCGGTGTAGCCCGCGCCGACGGCGACCACGGTGAGCCGCGCGGCGCGCTCGGCCCGGCCGGCCGGGGTGTCGGGCAGGGCGTCGGCGAGGTCGAGCTGCTCGAGCAGGTGGTCGCGGAGGAACACCGCCTCGACCAGCGTCTTGAGCGCCCGGCCGTGCTCGGGGACGCCGGGGACGGGCACCTGGCGGGTCACCGCGCCCGGGGTGAGCAGGAGCCGGTCCCACGCCATCGCCGTCGGGGTCCCGTGCGCCGGCCGCAGCGTGAGCGACCGCGCGGCCAGGTCGACCTCCTCGACCCGGCCCAGGACCAGGCGCACCCGGGGCAGCAGCCGCCGCAGCGAGACCGCGATGTGCCGCGCCTCGACCACGCCGGTGGCCACCTCGGGCAGCAGCGGGCTGTACAGCAGGTAGTCCGTCGGCGTGACCAGGACCAGGTCGGCGGCGTCCGGGGGGAGCAGCCGCTGCAGCCTGCGCAGGGCGGTGAGTCCGGCGAAGCCGCCGCCGACGGTGACCACCCGCGGCCGCCCGCCGCCGTCTCCCGCGATCCGCATGCCGGCCTCCGCTGCTCGCCCGGGTGAGGACGGCAACCTACCGGGGACGGGCACCGCTCCGGGGCGCTGCGCGCGTGCCGGAGCGGTGCCCGGCGTGCGGCTGCCGGTGGCGTCGCGCCCGTACTGTGGAGCGGGTGAGGCGGCAGCGGGGACGGCGCGGCGCCGCGGCGGGCTGCGCGGTCGCCCTGGCGCTCGTGCTCGCCGGCTGCGGCGAGGACGGCTACGAGCCGGCCGGGCCGTTCCGGCCGCTGCCCGAGGGGGCGCCGCCCGAGGTCGGGCCGCCCACCGAGTCCTCCCCCGCGCCCTCGCCCGGCGACCCCGCGGACCCCGGCTCCGGCACCACCGCCGGCGACCCGAACGTCGTCGCCACCGACCTGCTGGTGCCCACCGGGCTGGTCGTGCTGCCCGACGGCAGCGCGGTCGTGGGCGAGCGCGAGACCGGCCGGCTGCTGCACGTCTTCCCCGACCGGTCGCCCGCGCAGGAGCTCATGGTCCTGCCCGGCGTCGACACCGGCGGCGACGGCGGGCTGCTCGGCCTGGCGCTGTCCCCCACGTTCGACGAGGACGGGCTCTTCTACGCCTACGTCTCGACGGCCACCGACAACCGCGTCGTCCGCTTCCCGCTCGGCGGCACGCCCAACCCGGTGCTCACCGGCATCCCCCGCGGCGAGGTGCACAACGGCGGCGGGCTCGCGTTCGCCCCTGACGGCACCCTGTTCGTCGGCACCGGCGACACCGGCAACCCGGCGCTGGCGCAGGACCCGGCCTCGCTCGGCGGCAAGGTGCTGCACGTCGACGTCTTCGGCCAGCCCGCGACCGCCTCGGGCCCCGTGTACAGCCGCGGCTTCTCCGACGTCACGGCGGTCTGCCCGTCCGGCGACGAGGTGGGCACGCTCTACGCCGTCGACGAGTCCTCCGCCGGGCCCGACGAGCTCAACGAGCTGGTCGAGGGCAGCGACCACGGCTGGCCGGCCGCGGGCCCCGGGACGATGGCGCCGCTGTTCGAGGTCGGCAACGCCGAGGGCGGCCTGGGCGGCTGCACCGCCGCGGGGACCACGGTGTTCCTCGGCGCGCTCGACGGCCAGCGGGTGCACGTCGTCCAGCTCGACGGCGACGGCGGGGTCAGCGGGGACCCGACCGAGCTCATCAGCGGCCGCTACGGCCGGCTGCGCACCGTCGTGCTCGACAGCGAGGGCGCGCTGTGGGTGACCACGTCCAACCGGGACGGCATCGGCGCCCCCGCCGAGGACGACGACAAGGTGCTGCGGATCCTGCCGCCGTCGTCGACCGGCTCCTCCCCCGTGTGACCGTGCACTCCCGCGGACCCGCACGGTCCGGATCCGCGGGAGTGCCCGCAGGTCAGCTGCCGAGGACGCGCTCCTCGAGCATCCGGCGCACGGTCGGGGCGTCGGCCTGGCCGCGGGTGGCCTTCATGACCTGCCCGACCAGCGCGCCGAGCGCCTGGACCTTGCCCGAGCGCACCTTCTCCACGACGTCGGGCGCGCCGGCGATCGCGGCCTCGACGGCGGCGACGAGCTCGTCGGACTCCCCCATCACCGCCAGGCCCCGGGCCTCGACGACGGCGCGCGGGTCGCCCTCGCCGGCCAGGACGCCGTCGAGCGCCTGACGGGCCAGCTTGTCGTTGACGGTGCCCTCGGCGACCAGCGTCGTCAGCTCGGCGACCTGGGCCGGGGTGACGGCGAGGTCGGCGAGCTCGACGCCGGCGTCGTTGGCCCGGCGGGCGAGCTCGCCCAGCCACCACTTGCGGGCGTCGGCCGGCGTGGCGCCGGCGGCGACGGTCTGCTCGACCAGCCCGAGCGCCCCGGCGTTGACCAGCCAGGTCATCTCGGTGGCCGACAGGCCCCACTCCTCCTGCAGCCGGCGGCGGCGGGCGGCGGGCAGCTCGGGCAGCCCGGCGGCCAGCTTCTCCACCCACTCGGCGTCGGGCGCGAGCGGCACGAGGTCGGGCTCGGGGAAGTACCGGTAGTCGGTCGCCTCCTCCTTGCTGCGGCCCGGCGAGGTGCTGCCGGTGTCCTCGTGGAAGTGCCGGGTCTCCTGCAGCACCCGCCCGCCGGCGTCGAGGACGGCGGCCTGCCGGCGCATCTCGTAGCGCACCGCCCGCTCCACCGACCGCAGCGAGTTGACGTTCTTGGTCTCGGTGCGGGTGCCCCACTCCAGGCTGCCGATCGGCGCGAGCGAGGTGTTGACGTCGCAGCGCAGGCTGCCCTGCTCCATCCGCACGTCCGAGGCGCCGAGGGTCTGGATGATCTCGCGCAGCTCGGTGACGTAGGCGCGGGCGACCTCGGGGGCCTTGGCGCCGGCGCCGGCCACGGGGCGGGTGACGATCTCCACCAGCGGGATGCCGGCGCGGTTGAAGTCGACCAGCGAGTGGTCGGCGCCGTGGATGCGGCCGGTGACGCCGCCGACGTGCAGGTTCTTGCCGGTGTCCTCCTCGAGGTGCACCCGCTCGATCTCCACGCGGTAGGTCTCGCCGTCCACCTCGACGTCGAGGTGCCCGGCGGTGCACAGCGGCTCGTCGTACTGGCTGGTCTGGAAGCCCTTCGGGATGTCCGGGTAGAAGTAGTTCTTCCGGGCGAAGCGCGACCAGGACGCGATCCGGCAGCCCAGCGCCAGGCCGATCCGGATGGTCGACTCGACGGCGGTGGCGTTGGCCACCGGCAGCGACCCGGGCAGGCCGAGGCAGACCGGGCAGGTCTGGGTGTTGGGCTCGGCGCCGAACGTCGTCGAGCAGCCGCAGAACATCTTCGACTCGGTGCCCAGCTCGACGTGGGTCTCCAGGCCGATGACCGGCTCGTAGCGGGTGAGGACGTCGTCGAGGTCGACGAGGGGCTCGGTCACGGGGTGGGCCCTCCCTTCGGGGTGGTGCTGCGGCCGGTGACCCAGGCACCGAGGCCGGTCAGCACGCCCAGGACGATGAAGACGGCGAAGACGGCCCTGCCGGTGACCAGCCAGAGCACCAGGCCGGCCAGGACGACGAAGGCCACCAGGCCCCAGGCGGCCTTGAGCGGGCCGGTCACGCGGCACGCTCCGCGAGCCGGTCGGCGAGCGGCGCGCCCTGGGCCGCCTCGACGGCGGCGGCCACCCGGTAGCAGCGGTCGTCGGCCAGCGCCGGCGCCATCACCTGCAGGCCGACCGGCAGCCCCTCCGACAGCCCGCACGGCACCGAGATGGCCGGGACGCCGGCCAGGCTCGCGGGCAGCGTGCACAGGTCGGCGGCGTACATGGCCAGCGGGTCGTCGACGCGGGCGCCGATCGGCCAGGCCACCGTCGGGCTGGTCGGGCTGACCAGCACGTCGACGCCGCCGTCGAAGGCGGCGGAGAAGTCGCGGGTGATGAGCGAGCGCACCTTCTGCGCCTGGCCGTAGTAGGCGTCGTAGTAGCCCGCCGACAGCGCGTAGGTGCCGAGGATGATCCGGCGCTTGACCTCGGCGCCGAAGCCCTGCTCGCGGGTGAGCGCCATGACCTCGTCGATGTCGCGGGTGCCGTCGTCGCCGACCCGGATGCCGAACCGCATGCCCTCGAAGCGGGCCAGGTTCGACGACGCCTCGCTCGGCGCGATCAGGTAGTACGCCGGCAGCGCCAGCCCGAACGACGGACAGGAGACCTCGTGCACCTCGGCGCCGGCCGCCTCCAGCAGCGCGACCGACTCGGCGAACCGCTCGAGCACGCCGGCGTCGTAGCCCTCGCGCGCGCCCTCGCCGCCCAGCTCCCGGACGACGCCGACCCGCAGGCCGGACAGGTCACCGCCGGCGCCGCGGCGGGCGGCCTCGACGACGGTGGGCACGGGCGCGTCGATGCTCGTGGAGTCGCGCGGGTCGTGACCGCCGATCGCCTCGTGCAGCAAGGCGGCGTCCGCGACCGTGCGGGCCATCGGGCCGGCCTGGTCGAGGCTGGAGGAGAACGCGATCAGGCCGTAGCGCGACACCGAGCCGTAGGTGGGCTTGTGGCCGACCAGCCCGGTGACCGCCGCGGGCTGGCGGATCGAGCCGCCGGTGTCGGTGCCGAGCGCGAACGGGGCGAGCCGGCCGGCCACCGCGGCGCTGGAACCGCCCGAGGAGCCGCCGGGGATGCGGTCGCGGTCCCACGGGTTGCGGGTGACCTTGTAGGCGGAGTTCTCGGTGGACGAGCCCATCGCGAACTCGTCCATGTTGGTCTTGCCGAGCAGCACCGTGCCGGCCTCGTGCAGCCGGGTGGCGACGGTGGCCGAGTACGGCGGTCGCCAGCCCTCGAGGATCCGCGAGCCGCTGGTGGTGGGCACGCCCTCGGTGACGAAGACGTCCTTGAGCGCGACCGGGATGCCCGCGAGCCCGGTGCCGGCGGTGCCCGAGGCGTCGATCTCGCCGGCCCGCTGCAGCGCGGCCTCGGCGTCGACGTGCAGGTAGGCGCCGAGGTCGCCGTCCTCGGCGGCGATGCGGTCCAGGTGGGCGCGGGTGACCTCGACGGCGGAGGTCTCGCCGGCGGCGAGCGCGCTCTGCAGCGCGGTGACCGGCAGGGCGGTGAGGTCGCTCACTCCTCCTCCCCCAGGATGCGCGGCACGCGGAAGCGGCCGTCCTCGGCGGCGGGCGCGCCGGCCAGGACGGCGTCGCGCGGCAGGCACGGGGTGGCGACGTCGTCGCGCAGCACGTTGGTCAGCGGGACGGCGTGGGTCATCGGGGCGACGTCCTCGACGTCGGCGCGCTGCACCTGGGCCACCGCGTCGAGGACCGCGCCCAGCTGGCCGGCGAAGCGGTCGAGCTCCTCGTCGGTGACGGCCAGCCGGGCCAGCCGCGCGAGGTGCGCGATGTCCTGGCGGCCGAGGGCGGGCGACGCTCCGCGGTCGGGCGTGGTGGGGCTCATGCTGGGGGAGGACTCCTGTCGTCGGCGCCGGCCGGCGCCAGGGACGCAACCTGTTCACTGTACGTGGGGACGGTGGGGCGCCGGTCCGGCCGGGCGCGGTGCTCGACCCCGGGCTCCGCATGGGGGAAGCTGCTCGGACCCACGATCGACGGAGATCGGCTCACCTCGTCGCCTGCGGAGGCACCCGTGTCCTATCTCCTGCGGCTGGTCGTGCCCGACCGTCCCGGTCTGCTCGGCGCGGTGGCGACCGCCCTGGGCACGGCGGGCGTCGACATCGTCTCGGTGGACGTGCTGGAGCGCGGCAACGGCGTCGCCGTCGACGACGTCGTGGTCGACCTCCCGCCCGGCCGGCTCCCGGACAGCCTGATCACCGCCGTGCAGTCGGTGCCCGGCGTCCAGGTGGAGACACTGCGCCCCTTCGCCGGGCCGCTGGACACCCACCGCGAGCTCGACCTGCTCGAGGGGCTGGCGCGGGCGGCCGAGTCACCCCCGCCCACCCTCGCGGTCAAGCTGCTGGCCGCCGAGCTGCCGCGGGTGTTCCACAGCGGCTGGGCGGCGGTGCTGCACGCCGACGGCGACGGCGGCTGCGAGGTGCTGGCCGCCTCCGACGCGGCACCGGCGTTCGAGGGCATGCGGCTGCCGTGGCTGCCGCTGTCCTCGCCGCGGCTGCTGCCCAGCGAGGACGACTGGCTGCCCGAGCGCTGGCGGGAGATGGCCGTCGAGATGATGGCCGCGCCCTTCGGCGACCCGCACACCGCCGTCGTCCTGGGGCGCTCGGGCGGGCCCGCCTACCGCCGCTCGGAGCTGCTGCGGCTGACCCACCTCACCGGGATCGCCGCCAGCGTCGCCCACCTGCCCCCGGCCTGACTCACTCCCCCGCCGGCTCGCTCCCGTCGCCGGTCGTCGCGACCGCGCGGGCGGCCTCGGGCCCCTCCTCGAGCAGCACGCGCAGGCCGTCGTCGTCGAGGATCGGCGCCTTGACCTGCACGGCCTTGTCGTACTTGCTGCCGGGGTCGGCGCCGACCACCACGAAGCCGGTCTTCTTCGACACCGACCCGGTCACCTTGCCGCCGCGCTCCTGGATCGCGGCGATCGCCTGGTCGCGGCTGTAGTCGCGCAGCGACCCCGTGACGACGACGGTGACGCCGGTCAGCGGCCCGGGCGGGGTGTCCTCGCCGGCGTCGGCCAGCTTCACGCCGGCCCGGCGCCACTTCTCCACGACCTCGCGGTGCCAGTCGACGGCGAACCAGTCGCGCACCGAGCGGGCGATGGTCGGGCCCACGCCGTCGGCGGCGGCGAGCTCCTCCTCCGACGCCTCGGCGATCCGGTCCAGCGAGCGGAAGTCGCGGGCCAGCGCCTGGGCGGCGGTCGGCCCCACGTGCCGGATCGACAGGGCCACGAGCACCCGCCACAGCGGCACGTCCTTGCGCGCCTGCAGGTTGGCCAGCAGCCGCTGCCCGTTGGCCGAGAGCGTGCCGTCCTTCTTGGTGAAGAAGTCGGTGCCGCGGAGCTTCTCCTCGGTGAGGTCGAAGACGTCGCCCTCGTCCTCGAGCAGGTGCTCGGCCAGCAGCGCGATCGCGGCCTCGTAGCCGAGCACCTCGATGTCGAAGGCGCCGCGGCCGGCCACGTGGAAGACGCGCTCCCGCAGCTGCGCCGGGCAGGACCGGGCGTTCGGGCAGCGGATGTCGGCGTCGCCCTCCTTCTCGTGCCGCAGCTCGGTGCCGCACTCGGGGCAGTGCGTCGGCATGACGAACTCGGTCTCGTCGCCGGTGCGCGCGGCGACGACGGGCCCGAGGACCTCGGGGATGACGTCGCCGGCCTTGCGGATGACGACCGTGTCGCCGATGAGCACGCCCTTGCGCTTGACCTCGCTGGCGTTGTGCAACGTGGCCAGCTGCACGGTGGAGCCGGCGACCTTGACCGGCTCCATGTAGGCGAACGGCGTCACGCGGCCGGTGCGCCCGACGTTGACCCGGATGTCGAGGAGCTTGGTGGTGGCCTCCTCCGGCGGGTACTTGAACGCGATCGCCCAGCGCGGCGCCCGCGCCGTCGAGCCCAGCCGCCGCTGCAGCGCGACCTGGTCGACCTTGACGACGACGCCGTCGATCTCGTGCTCCACCGAGTGCCGCTGCTCGCGGTAGCGCTCGACGTAGGCCCACACCGCCTCGAGGTCGTCGACCACCGCGAACCGGTCGCTCACCGGCAGGCCGAGCGCGCGCAGCCGCTCGTAGGCCTCCGACTGCCGCTCCGGCTCGAAGCCGCGCCGCGCACCGAGGCCGTGCACCACCAGCCGCAGCGGCCGGGAGGCGGTCACCCGCGGGTCCTTCTGCCGCAGCGAGCCCGCCGCGGCGTTGCGCGGGTTGGCGAACGGCGGCTTGCCCTGCTCGACCATGCCGGCGTTGACGTCGGCGAAGGCCGCCGTCGGGAAGTAGATCTCGCCGCGCACCTCGAGCAGCGCGGGCACGTCCTCGCCGGTCAGCTGCTGCGGGACGTCGGCCATCGTGCGCACGTTGGGGGTGACGTCCTCCCCCGTCGTCCCGTCGCCGCGGGTGGCCGCGCGGACCAGCCGGCCGTCCTCGTAGACCAGCGCGACCGCGACCCCGTCGACCTTGAGCTCGCACAGCCAGCGCACGCCCGCCCCGGCGTCGCGGGTGACCCGCGCGGCCCACGCCGACAGCTCGTCGGCGTCGAAGACGTTGTCCAGGCTCTGCATGCGCTCGAGGTGCCGGACCGGGGCGAAGGTGGCGGTGAACCCGCCGTTGACCTTCTGGCTCGGCGAGTCCGGCGTGACCAGCGCCGGGTGGTCGGCCTCGATGGCCTTGAGCTGGGCCATGAGCTCGTCGTACTGACCGTCGCTGACCAGCGGCTCGTCGCGCACGTAGTACGCGAAGGCGTAGCGGTCGAGCTCCTCGGACAGGTCGCGGTGGCGCGTGCGCGCGTCGTCGGGGACCTCGGTGAGGTCCTCCCGCTCGGCGACCGCGGCGACGTGCGGGGTGTCCAGCTCGGCGTCCGTGCTCACGCGGGCACGGTATCCGCCGGGTCTGACTCCGGTGCCGGTCCGCCCGATCGGGTGTCGGTCACTCGGGCAGCAGGTACCGCGCGGCCTCGCGGACGTGGGCCATCGCCGCCCGCGCGTGGGCGGGGCTCGCGCCGGCCAGGCCGCAGGCCGGGGTGAGGGTGACCGCCTCGTGCAGCGTCTCGGCCGGGAAGCCGAGCTCGCGCCACCAGGCGCGCAGCCGCGAGGCGGTGGCCTTCGGCGCCGGCAGCGGCGCGTCGGTCCCGGGGACGACGCCGGGCAGCAGGTGGGTGCCGGCCTCGACGGCGGCGCCGACGGCGTCGAGGTCCTGGACCAGCCCGAGGTCGAACGACAGCCCGGCCGCGCCCGTGGCGCGCAGCAGGTCCAGCGGCGCCCGGTTCGCGCAGCAGTGCACGACCACCGGGACGGGCAGCGCGGTCACGACCGCGGCGAGCTCCGCCTCGACGTCGGGCGCGGCGACGGCGGGCAGCCGGCCGAAACCGCTCGCCGTCGGCAGCGCGCCCTGCAGGACCGCCGGCAGCGAGGGCTCGTCGAGCTGGACGACGACCTGCGCGCCGGGCACCCGCGCGGTCACGGCCGCGACGTGCGCGGCGATGCCCTCGGCCAGCGACTGCCCGAGGTCGCGGCGGGCGCCGGCGTCGACGACGGCCCGCTCGCCGCGCTCCCGCTCGAGGCCGGCGGCCAGCGTCCACGGCCCCGCGGCCTGCACCTTGAACGGGCCCCGGTGGCCGCCGGCGACGTCGTGCAGGGCGTCGAGGTCGCGGGCGAGGAGCTCCTGGGCGCGGCGCAGGTCCCGGCCGGGGCGCGGCACGAGACGCCAGCCGGCGGGGGTCAGGTCGACGGCGAGGTCGACGAGGAGGGCGGCGCTGCGGCCGAGCAGGTCCGCACCCGCGCCGCGGGCGGGCAGCTCGGGCAGGTGCGGCAGGCCGGGCAGCTCCCCCAGGACGACCCGCAGGGCCTCGGCCGGGTCGGTGCCGGGCAGCGACCCGACGCCGGAGGCCGGCCCCCACGGTGCGGGAGCCGGCCTCGGGTCGGTGCCGGTCGGGTCGGGCTCGGTCGGGGTGGCCACGGCGGCGACGGTAGTACCGCCGCCGCCATGACCGGCCGGGCCCGGGGTGATGCGGTCGGTCAGACGGCCGTGCTGTGGTTCGCGGGCGGCGGGCTGACCGGGGAGCGGGTCGCGAAGTACGCGACCAGTGCGTCGACGTCGAACGGACCGGTGGCGACGTTCGTGCCGCCGGTGAAGGCGGTGAAGCCGTCACCGCCGCCGACGAGGAACGAGTTGGCCACGACGCGGTACTCCTGCGTCGGCACGAGCGGCGTCCCGTTGATCGTGATCGACGAGTCGATCACCCGCTCGCCGTAGGGCAGGTCCAGGTCGTAGCTGTAGGCGAAGCCCTGCGAGGTGCCCAGGATCAGCTGGCTGTTGCGCGGCCCGGCGTTCTGAGCCTGGAACTGCTGCTCGAGGACGTCGTCGATCTGGGCGCCGGTCAGCGTCAGGGCGTTGACCGTGTTGCCGAAGGGCTGGACGTCGAAGAGTTCGCCGTAGGTCACCTCGCCGGCGGCGATGTTGGTGCGCACCCCACCGGGGTTGGTGAAGCCGATGACCGGGCTGCCGAAGGCCGGGTCGCTCAGCGCCTCGAGCTGGGCCTGGGCGACCAGGTTCACGATCGGCTGCTCGGTGGCCCGGTTGGCCGACCCGGCGGCGCCGATGGTCGCCGTCGCGCTGCCGACGACCCGGTTGCGGGCCTCTGCCGACCGACCGTTCCAGTAGTCGACGATCGCCTTGACCTCGGCGTCGACCGCGGTCCGGGAGACGGGGACGTTCGTCGCGGCGTAAGTGGCGCGCCGGTCGACGTCACCGGTGTTCGGGTTGATGGTCAGACGGATGTCGGTGACCAGACGACCGTAGAAGCCGGCCTGGGTGACCAGCCGAGGCTCGCTGCCGCGCACCGGCAGCAGGCAGTTGTAGGTCTCGTGGCTGTGCGCGCTGACGATGAAGTCGACCTGCTTGTCCATGCGGGTGTTGAGGTCGACGATCGGGCCGGTCAGGCCGGTGCAGCCGTTGGCCGTGGGAGCCGCGTTGGGGTCGGTGACGTCACCGCCCTCGTGGACCAGGACACCGATCGAGCGGATGCCCTGCTTCTTCAGCTCGTGCGTCCAGCGGTTGACGGCCTCGGCCTCGTCGACGAACTGGACGTCGGTGATGCCGGTCGGCGAGACGATGGTCGGCGTCGTCTCGGTGACGACGCCGATGAGCGCCACCTTCTGCCCGCCGGCGACGTCGAACAACTGGTACGGCGGCAGCATCGGCTCACCGGTCTCCCGGGAGATGACGTTGGCGGCCAGGTACGGGAACTCCGTGCCGTGGAAGGCGTGCTCGCCGGTCCCGAAGCAGCCGTCGACACCGACGACGACGCCCTCGCACGCCGTGACGTCGTCGGTGTAGCTGTCGTCGGTGGCGCCGGAGATGCGGCGCAGCTCCTCGGTGCCCCGGTCGAACTCGTGGTTGCCCACGGAGGACACGTCCAGGCCCATCGCGTTGAGGGCCTCGATCGTCGGCTCGTCCTTGTAGACGCTCGACTCGAACGGCGAGGCGCTCACCAGGTCACCGGCGCCGACGAAGAACGAGTCGGTCGAGCCGCCGTTCTGCCCGGCGAACTGTGCCTGCAGCGCGTCGACGGTGGCGGCGATGTGCGCGGCGCCGCCGACCGGGGTCGTGACGTCGTCGGTCGTGCCGTAGGCACCATCAGGACCGGGCGCGGTGGCCAGCGAGCCGTCGGCTCCGCTCTGCGGCGTGATCCGCCCGTGGAAGTCGTTCATCGCGATCAGCTGGACCGGGATGGACGGCTTGGGCGCGGCCTGGGCCGCGCTCGGGACGGCCACGAGACCGGCCGTGGTCGCCACCGCGACGACGGCGGCGAGGGAGAAGCGCGTTCGGCGCAAGGAGTCCTCCGGAGGACATGCGGAGCGGGCCACCGGAGACGGTGGCCCGGGCGGGGTCGTGAGCCGAGCTACCTAGCCGTGCTCAGGAAGCGGCTCGGACGACACGGTAGGTGACGGAGGGTTCCGACACCAGATCCTCCGGGTGACGATCAGGTGTTCGGCGGTCAGCTGCTGACGGTCCCCTGACCGAGCACCAGGTCGCCCCGCTCCGGGTCGGGCGCGTAGAGGACGGCCGACTGCCCGGGCGCGACGCCGCGCTGCGCCTCGTCGAGCGCGATCACCAGGCCGCCGTCGGGACCGGCGGTCACCGTGCAGGGGACGGCGGTCGCGTGCGCCCGCAGCTGCACCTCCGCGCGCAGCGGGAGCTGCGGTGCCGCCCCGATCCACGTCGGCCGGCCGGTGCGCACCTCGGCGACGCCGGCGAGCTCGGCGGTCCCCACCGTCACGGTCCGGGTGACCGGCTCGATGGACAGGACGTAGCGCGGCCGCTGGTCGCCGACGGCGATGCCCAGCCCGCGCCGCTGCCCCACGGTGAACCCGTGCGTGCCCTCGTGCGTGCCGACGGTGGCGCCGGTGGCGGCGTCGACGACCGGCCCGGGCGCCGTCCCCAGCCGCCGGGTGAGGAAGCCGCGGGTGTCGCCGTCGGGGATGAAGCAGATGTCGTGCGAGTCCGGCTTGGTCGCGACGGCGAACCCGCGCTCGGCGGCGATCGCGCGCACCCGCTCCTTGGTCATCGACCCCAGCGGGAACACCGCCCCCGCCAGCTGGCGCGGGGTGAGCACGCCGAGCACGTAGGACTGGTCCTTGGCCGCGTCCACCGACCGGCGCAGCCGGCCGCCCTCCAGCCGCGCGTGGTGGCCGGTGACGACGGCGTCGAAGCCGAGCGCCAGCGCCCGGTCGAGCACCGCGGTGAACTTGATCTTCTCGTTGCAGCGCAGGCACGGGTTGGGCGTGCGGCCGGCGGCGTACTCGGCGACGAAGTCCTCGACGACGTCCTCGGTGAACCGCTCCGCGAGGTCCCAGACGTAGAACGGGATGCCGAGCTCGTCGGCGACCCGCCGGGCGTCGTGGGCGTCCTCGACGCTGCAGCAGCCGCGGGCGCCGCTGCGCAGCGTCTGCCGGTCCGGCGAGAGCGCGAGGTGCACCCCGGTGACGTCGTGGCCGGCGTCGACCGCCAGCGCCGCGGCGACCGCGCTGTCCACTCCCCCGCTCATCGCGGCGAGCACGCGCACGAGCACTACCTCCCCGCCCCGCGGGCGCGCTCGACCACGGGGGCGATCACGGCCAGCAGCGCGTCGACGTCGTCGCCGGTGCTCGGCGAGCCCAGGCTGAACCGCAGCGAGCTGCGCGCCCGGGCGGCGTCGGCGCCGACGGCGGTGAGCACGTGGCTGGGCCGGGCCACCCCGGCGCTGCACGCCGACCCGGTCGAGCACTCGATGCCGCGGGCGTCGAGCAGCATGAGCAGCGCGTCGCCCTCGGCGCCGGGGAAGGACAGGTGCGCGTTGCCGGGCAGCCGGCCGGGCCCGCCGGCGACGACGTCGTCCAGCGGGGCGCCGTTGAGCTGCGCGTCGGGGACCTGCTCGAGCACCCCGGCCACCAGCCGGTCGCGCAGCGCGGCCAGCCGCTCGGCCCGCTCGGGCCGGGAGCCGGCGGCGGTGGTCACGGCGACGGCGAGGCCGACGATGGCCGCCACGTCGAGGGTGCCCGAGCGGACGTCGCGCTCCTGACCGCCGCCGTGCAGCAGCGGCATGCACTCCGCGTCGCGGCGCAGCAGCAGCACCCCGGCGCCCATCGGGCCGCCGAGCTTGTGGCCGGTCATGGTGAGCGCGTCGACGCCGCTGGCGGCGAAGTCCACCGGCACCTGGCCGACGGCCTGCACCGCGTCGGTGTGCAGCGGCACCCCCGCCGCGTGCGCCACCTCCGCCAGCGCGGCGACGTCGCTGACCGTGCCGATCTCGTTGTTGGCCCACATGACGCTGGCCACCGCGACGTCCGAGCCGTCGCCCAGCGCCTCGGCCAGCGCCTCCGGCGTCACCCGCCCGGTGGGCTCCAGGCGCAGCCAGGTGACCTCCGCGCCCTCGTGCTTGGCCAGCCACTCGGCGCTGTCGAGGACGGCGTGGTGCTCGGCCGGGCTCACCACGAGCCGCCGCCTGCGCGAGTCGGCCTCGCGTCGCGCCCAGTACAGGCCCTTCACCGCGAGGTTGTCGCCCTCGGTGCCCCCGCCGGTGAACAGCACCTCCGACGGGCGGGCGCCCAGCGCCTCGGCCAGCCGCTCCCGGGACTGCTCGGCGGCCCGCCGCGCGGCGCGGCCGCTGGCGTGCAGCGAGGAGGCGTTGCCCACCCGGCCGAGCTGTTCCGTCATCGCGGCCAGGACCTCGGGGAGCACCGGCGTGGTCGCCGCGTGGTCGAGGTAGGTCACTCCGCCCAGGTTAGTCGCGCACGACGGACCCGCTCGGGTGACGCCGGTGACCCCGGAGACGGCGACGGGCGCCGACCCCCGGAGGGATCGGCGCCCGTCGCTGGTGACGTGCCGGGACGGCCCCGCTGCAGGGGCCCGCGCCGCGCGGAGCGTGGTGCGGGGGGCAGCGCGGTCCTCCGACTACTTGCGAGCGGCGATCTTCTCGGTGGCGGCCGGCACCACCTGGAAGAGGTCACCGACGACGCCGAAGTCGGCCAGCTCGAAGATCGGGGCCTCGGGGTCCTTGTTGACGGCCACGATCGTCTTCGAGGTCTGCATGCCGGCGCGGTGCTGGATCGCGCCGGAGATGCCGACGGCGATGTAGAGCTGCGGCGAGACGGTCTTGCCGGTCTGCCCGACCTGGAAGCTGTGCGGGTAGAAGCCGGAGTCGACCGCGGCACGCGAGGCACCGACGGCGGCGCCGAGCGAGTCGGCCAGGGCCTCGATGATCGAGAAGTTCTCCGCGCTGGCCACACCGCGGCCACCGGAGACGACGATCGAGGCCTCGGTCAGCTCGGGCCGGTTGCTCTTCTGCTCCACGACCCGGTCGACGACGCGGGTCTGCTTCGCCTGGTCGGACAGGCTGACCTCGACCGGGACCTCCTCGCCGGCGGCGGGGGCCGGCTCGGGGGTGACCGAGTTGCCGCGCAGCGTGTAGATCGGGGTGCCGGTCGTCACCTTCGAGTGGACGATCTGCTGGCCGGCGAAGACCACCTGGGTGGCGGTGCCGTCGGCGGCGATCTCGCTGACGTCGGTCAGGAAGCCGCTGCCGGTCTTGAGCGCCAGCCGCGCGGCGACCTCCCGGCCCTCCGCGGAGGACGGGATGACGACGGCGGCCGGGGACGCCTGCTGCACCAGCTGGGCGAGCACCTCGGCCTTGGGGGCGACGAGGTACTCGTCGATCTCCGGGGACTCGGCGACGTAGACCTTCGCCGCGCCGTACTGGGCGAGCTGCTCGCGGGCACCGGCGGCGACGCCGGGGCCGCCGGCGACGACCGCCGAGACCTCACCCAGCGCGCGTGCGGCGGTGAGGGCCTCGAGGGTGCCCTTGCGGACGGTGCCGTCGGCCGGGTTCAGCTCAACGAGGACCAGGACCTCTGCCATGGCTGTTCAGTCTCCTCTTCGCTTCGGATCCGGGCCGGGTCAGACGAGCTTCTGGGCGGCGAGGAAGCCCACGAGCTCCTCGGCGCCGTTGCCCTCGTCGGTGACCTTGACGCCCTCGCCCTTCGGCGGGCGGCCGGCGAAGTCGAGGACCTGGCTGGTGGCGGTGGCGAGGCCGACGGCCGAGGCGTCCACGCCCAGGTCGGCCAGCGACCGGCTCTCCACCGGCTTCTTCTTCGCGGCCATGATCCCCTTGAAGGAGGGGTAGCGCGGCTCGTTGATGGTGTCCCAGGTGGACACGATGGCCGGCAGCGGGGCCTCCAGGGCCCAGTAGCCGCCGTCGGTCTGCCGCTCCACCTTCACCGTCGAGCCCTCGACGGTGAGCTTGCGGGCGCCGGAGACCTGCGGGATGCCCAGCCGCTCGGACAGCAGCGCCGGCATGACGCCCATCTGGCCGTCGGTCGACGTGGCGCCCATGAGGACCAGGTCGTACTCGAGCTGCTGCAGCGCCGCGGCGAGGACCGCCGAGGTCTGGACGGCGCACGAGCCGTGGATGGCGTCGTCCTGCACGTGGACGGCCTTGTCCGCGCCCATCGAGAGGGCCTTGCGGATGGCGTCGGTGGCGCTGCCGGGGCCGACGGTCAGCACGGTGACCTCGCCGCCCTGCGCCTCCTTGACCTGCAGCGCCTCCTCGATCGCGTACTCGTCGATCTCGTTGATGACGTTGTCCGCGGTGGCGCGGGCGACGGTGTTGTCCGACGGGTCCAGCGAGCGCTGGGTGCCCGAGTCGGGGACCTGCTTGACCAGAACGACGATGTTCATCGCCAGACCTACCTCCGCAGTCGGTCATGGGGGACGCGGGCCGCGGCCCGCCTGGCTCCGATAGTGGAGGTTACTGCGGGGTAACGGAGCGGCGGACCGGGGTGCCGGTGAGCCCGGTCACGCCGTCCAGCGGCCGGTGGCGGTGAACTCCTCGAGGACCGCCCGGTGGGGCGCGAGGTCCAGTCCGTGCTCGGCCACCCAGACGTCGGAGTGGTAGGTGTGCGCGTACCGCTCGCCGCCGTCGCAGAGCAGGGTGACCACGCTGCCGGCCCGTCCCTCGGCGACCATCTCCGCGACCAGCCGGAACGCGCCCCACAGGTTGGTGCCGGTCGAGCCGCCGGCCAGCCGCCCGGTCACCCGCTCCAGGTGCCGCACCGCCGCCAGCGACGCGGCGTCGGGGACGCGGATCATCCGGTCGACCACCGACGGCAGGAACGACGGCTCGACCCGCGGCCGGCCGATCCCCTCGATCCGCGACGGCATCCCCGTCGTCCAGCCCGGCTCCTCCTCCACCCAGCCGGGGAAGAACGCCGAGTTCTCCGGGTCGACGACGGCCAGCCGGGTGGGGTGCCGCCGGTAGCGCAGGTAGCGGCCGAAGGTCGCGCTCGTGCCGCCCGTGCCCGCCCCGACGACGACCCACTCCGGCACCGGGTGGCGCTCCAGGGCCATCTGCTCGAACACCGACTCGGCGATGGTGTTGTTGCCGCGCCAGTCGGTGGCCCGCTCGGCGTTGCTGAACTGGTCCAGGTAGTGCCCGCCGCACTCGGCGGCCAGCCGGCGCGCCTCGTCGTAGACGTCGGGGGCGTGGTCGACGAAGTGGCAGCGCCCGCCGGCGAACTCGATGAGCGCGACCTTCTCCTGGCTGGTCGAGGCGGGCATGACCGCGACGAAGGGCAGGCCCAGCATCCGGGCGAAGTAGGCCTCGCTGACCGCCGTCGACCCGCTGGAGGCCTCGACGACGGTGCTGCCCTCGGTGATCCAGCCCGAGCACAGCGCGTGCAGGAACAGCGAGCGGGCCAGCCGGTGCTTGAGGCTGCCGGTCGGGTGGGTCGACTCGTCCTTGAGGTAGAGGTCGACGCCCCACTCCGGCGGCAGCGGGTAGACGAGCAGGTGGGTGTCGGCGCTGCGCACCGCGTCGGCCTCGACGACGGCGATCGCCCGCTCCACCCACGCCCGCCCGGCGGGGTCGGACCGGTCGACGTCGGTGACCCCGTCCTCGGGGCTGGGGCGCTCGCTCACCCGGCCATCCTCGTGCACGGCCCCGGCGACCTGCGGCGACACCGGCGCGGCGCCGGGCACCCTGTGTCGTGGCACCGTCGCCGTCCGGCGGGACGCGGCGGTCCGCACGAGGACCTGCGAGCCGATCCGGTCCGTGCGCCGCCGGCCGGTCCCTACCCTCCCGACGCCCGCGCCACCGATCGGCCACGTCCCGGACCGGCCGCCGAGGGAGCCGACCATGCCCCGTCAGTTCGGCCGATACCTGCTCGAGGAGATGATCGGCGCGGGTGGCATGGGCGAGGTGTGGCGGGCGCGCGACACGCGCTTCGACCGGCTCGTCGCGCTCAAGCTCCTGCCCGAGGCGCTCAACCGGGACACGGAGTTCGCCGCCCGGTTCCGCCGGGAGTCGTACGTCGCGGCGCGGCTGCGCGAGCCGCACGTCGTCCCGATCCACGACTTCGGCGAGATCGACGGACGGCTGTACCTCGACATGCGCCTGGTCGACGGGCGCGACCTCGGCCGCCTCCTGGAGGACGGGCCGATCCCGCCGCAGCGCGCGCTGTCCCTGCTCGGCCAGGTCGCCGACGCCCTCGAGGCCGCGCACGCCGACGGGCTGGTCCACCGCGACGTGAAGCCCAGCAACGTGCTGGTGACGCCGACCGACTTCGTCTACGTCGTCGACTTCGGCATCGCCCGGTCGGTCGGCAGCACCCGCACCTCGCTGACGATCACCGGCGCCACCGTCGGGACGCTGGACTACATGGCGCCCGAGCGCTTCACCGACCAGCCCATCGACGGGCGGGTGGACGTCTACTCGCTGGCCTGCGTCCTCGCCCAGACCCTCACCGCCCGCAAGCCCTTCGGCGGGGAGGACCTGCCGGCGCTGCTCTACGCCCACCTCTACGCCGACCCCCCGCGGCCCAGCGAGGTCGTCCCCACCCTCCCGCGGGCGCTCGACGACGTGATCGCGCGCGGGATGGCCAAGCGGCCCGAGGAGCGGTACGCCACGCCGGGCGAGCTGGTCCGCGCGGCCCGGGAGGCCCTCGCGGAGCCGCCGGTGCCGGTCGTGCTGCCCACGGCGCCCCGGCAGGCGGCGACGGCCGCCGCTCCCCCGCCTCCCCCGCCGCCCGCCGCGCCGACGGTCCTCGGCGTCCGGTCCGGGGACGGGCGGCACAGCTCGGTGCGGCCCCTGGCGCCGGCCGGCCGCCCGCCGCACCGGGGCCGCCGCGCCGCCCTGGTCGCCGGCCTGGTGCTCCTGCTCGCCGTCGGGGGGCTCGCCTGGTGGCTGTGGCCGCGGGGGCAGGACGCCGACGGGACGGCGGGGGCCGCGGAGAGCACG
Organism: Geodermatophilus arenarius; assembly: GCF_042654585.1. Taxonomy (NCBI): domain Bacteria; kingdom Bacillati; phylum Actinomycetota; class Actinomycetes; order Geodermatophilales; family Geodermatophilaceae; genus Geodermatophilus; species Geodermatophilus arenarius. Next base: position 63,162 of record NZ_JBHSGR010000024.1, on the reverse strand, counting down.
ACGCCGTCCCCGCAGGACACCGCCCCGCCGCCGAGCCCGCCGCCGCCGGCCAGCCTCGCCGTCCCCACCCGGCTCGGGGAGCCGATCGAGGTCCCGCCGACCCCGGGCTTCCTCGCCGTGGCCCCCAACGGCCGCTACGCCTACACCGCCCACCGGGCGGAGGGGGTGGTCAGCGTCCTGGACACGACCTCGCTGGAGGTCGTCTCCCGGATACCCATCCCGGCCGGGCCGCCGCAGTTCGTCACGTTCTCCCCCGACGGCGGCCGCGCCTACGTGACGGTGACCGACGCGGACCACACCGAGAACTCCGTGGCCTTCGTCGACACCGCCACCAACGAGGTGGTCCGCACCGTGGAGGTGGGCCTGCGCCCCTTCGCGCCGGCGACCTCGCCCGACGGCCGGCTGCTGTACATCCCGCTGCACGACGAGGGCCGGGTCGAGGTGCTCGACACGGAGAGCGGCGACGAGGTCGCCTCGTACGACGTCGCGCCCAACCCGCACTGGATCGCCGTCTCCGCCGACGGCACGCGCGCGTACACCGCCAACCACGAGTCCGACGTGCTGTCGGTGCTCGACCTCACCGACGGCGGGCGGGTGCTGCAGGAGATCCCGGCCGGCGACTCGCCGCACAGCGTGGCCGTCTCCCCCGACGGGAGCCGGGTCGCGGTGGTGGCCTACGACAGCAGCGAGGTCCACCTGGTCGACACCGCCACCGGCGCGGCGGTCAGCGGCCCCGTGGGGCTGCAGCCGCAGGACGTCAGCTGGGCGGCGGACGGCCGGCGCCTCTACACCGCGGACGTCGACGGCGACACCATGTCGGTGGTCGACGCCCGGACCCTGCAGGTGACCGCCAGCGTGCCGACCGGGGACGGCCCGACCAGCGTCGCCGTCTCCCCCGACGGCCTGCGGGCCTACGTCACCAACCTCAACGACGCGACGGTGGTCGTCTACGAGCTGACCGCCTGAGGGTCGGCGCCCGCGGGCTCGACCAGCGCGGGGCGCTCGGCCGGGGTGACGGTGACCGCCGTCCCGGGCGTGAGGCCCTGGCTCCCGGCGCTGGGGACGTCGGCCTGCACCTCGACCCCGTCGGGCAGCGCGACCGCCAGGCGGGTGGTGGCGCCGGAGAACGTGCGGGTGACCACCCGGCCCACCCCGCGCGGGTCCTCGACGACCTCGAGCGCCTCGGGCCGCACCAGCGCGAACGCGGGCCCGGACGACGGGGCGGCGCCGAGCACCTCGCGGCGCACGCCGAGGAACTCGACGTCGCCGTCGCCGAGGACGGCCGGGATGCGGTTCATGGTGCCGACGAAGCCGGCCACGAACGCCGTCGCCGGGCGCTCGTAGAGGTCGTCGGGGGTGGCCACCTGCTCCAGCCGGCCGGCGCGCATGACGCCGACCCGGTCGGCGACCGACAGCGCCTCGGACTGGTCGTGGGTGACGAACACGGTCGTGATGCCCAGCTCGAGCTGGATGCGGCGGATCTCCTCGCGCAGCTGCACGCGCACGTGGGCGTCGAGCGCCGACAGCGGCTCGTCCAGCAGCAGCACCTGCGGCGCCACGGCCAGCGCGCGGGCCAGCGCCACCCGCTGCTGCTGGCCGCCGGAGAGCTGGTGCGGGTAGCGCTGCCCGCGGTCGGCGAGCCCGACCAGCTCCAGCAGCTCCGCGGCCCGCCCGGCGCGCTCCTCCCTGCCCCGGCGGCGCACCCGCAGCCCGAAGGCGACGTTCTCGGCCACGGTCATGTTCGGGAAGAGGCTGTAGGCCTGGAACACCATCCCGACGTCGCGCTTCGACGGCGGGATGCCGGTGACGTCGCGGCGGTCGAACCAGACCCGGCCGGCGTCGGGCACCTCGAAGCCGGCGATCGCGCGCAGCGCCGTCGTCTTGCCGCAGCCGGAGGGTCCCAGCAGGGCGAGGAACTCCCCGCCCGCGACCTCCAGGTCCAGCCCGTCGAGGGCGAGCACCGGGCCGTAGCGGCGGGTCAGCCCCTCCAGGCGGACGCCGACCGGCGCCTGCTCGCGCAGGTCGGCGGGCGCGGCGGCCCGCGGGGCTGCGGGGACAGCGGTCATGCGGGGTCCTCCTCGCGGCGCCGGCGGTCCAGCGCGGAGATGAGCAGCAGCAGCACCCAGGTCAGCAGCAGCGAGAGCACCGAGACCGCCACCGACAGCCGCGGCTGCGAGCCGGAGATGCGCACGATCCAGGTGGGGAAGGTCTCGAAGCCGAGGATGTTGGCGACGGTGAACTCGCCCAGCACCAGCGCCAGGGTGAGGAAGGCGGCGTTGAGCACCGACGTGCGCAGCACCGGCAGGACGACCGAGGCCATCACCCGCGGCCACGAGGCACCGAGCACCCGCGCGGCCTCGGTGAGCGTGCGCAGCTGGGCGCCGCGGACGCCGGCGTCGAGCGCCCGGTAGACGAACGGCAGCGCCAGCACGACGTAGACGAGCACCAGGATCCACGGCAGCGCCGGCTCCTGGAGCGCGAAGAACGCCTCGGCGAGCGGGGTGCCGTAGAAGTAGTCGGGCGCCCAGGCCAGCACGCTGCGCACGCCGACCACCAGCGCGATCGGCGGCAGCAGCAGCGGCACGAGGGTGAGGAACTCGACCAGCGGGCGCAGCCGCGGCAGCCGCAGCTCCACGAGCACCACGGTGGGCACCACGAGCAGCAGCGCGATCCCGACGGTGAGCACCCCGAGCAGCAGCGAGCGGCCGAAGTTCTCGGCGAACCCCTCGGCGCCGGGGATGCTCGTGTAGGCGTCGGCGGTGACCCCGTCGCGGCCCCGGACGGTGAACCACAGCGAGGCGCCCAGCGGCACGAGGAAGTACAGGCCGAGGACGGCGAACACCGCCCACCGCCACCGGCCGCGGCCCCGCCGGGCGGGCCGGACCGGGGTCTCCGGCTCGACGCCGCCGGCGCCGGTGACGCCCGCGGTGGAGACGCCGGCCGTCGTCGCGCTCACGCCAGCCACCGCGACGTGCGCCGCTGCACCCAGGTGTAGAAGGCCATCACCAGCCCGACGAGGACGACCATCCCCAGGGCCAGCGCCTTGCCGAGGTTCTCCGCGCCGACGACGACGTTGCTCGACAGCGAGTCGGCGATCTGCAGCGTCACCAGCGGCAGGCTCGAGCCGACCAGCGCCTTGGCCGTGGCGTAGGCGGCGAACGCGGAGGCGAACAGCAGCATCGTGGCGCCGAGCACCGGCGGGAGGAGGACGGGCCCGCCGACGTGGCGCCAGTACTGCCAGCGGCTGGCGCCGAGGACGTCGGAGGCCTCGCGCCACTGCGGCCGCAGCGCCTCGACCGCCGGGACGATGGTCAGCACCATCAACGGCACGAGGAAGTACAGGTAGACCAGCGCGAGGCCGGCCATCGAGTACAGCGAGAAGCCGTCGAGGCCGAGGGTGTCGGTCAGCAGGGCGGTGACCACACCGGCGTTGCCGATGGTGGCGAGGAACGCGAACGCCAGCGGGACGCCGCCGAAGTTGGCCAGGACGCCCGAGGCGGTGAGCACCAGCCGCCGCAGCAGCCGGCCGAGCCGGGTGCCGACGACGGCGAAGGCGAGCGCCAGGCCGAGCACCGCGCCCAGCACCGCGGTGACCGCCGACAGCTGCAGGCTGCCGAGGTAGGCGCGGGCGTAGGCGCCGCCGGTGACCGTGCCGAGGTTCGCCGTCGACCAGCTCTCCTCGAAGGTGACCGGGTCGGTGGCGCGGAACGCCTCCACGGCCAGCACGCCGACCGGCAGCAGCAGGAAGACCGCGACGTAGAGCAGGAACGGCAGGACGCCCAGCGCGGGCAGCAGCGCGCCGCGCCGGCGTCCGCTGCGGGACGCCGGCGCGGCGGGGGCGGGTGCGGTGCTCAGCCCGACATCTCCTGGTTCCACCGGGTGGCGACCACCTGCTGGGCGGCGCTCTCCTGCTCCTGGGTCGGGAAGTCCGCGGTGCCCTCGACCGGCGGCAGCGCGGCCAGCGCCTCGGCGTCGGCGGTCCCGGCCTCCTCCATCGCCGGCAGCCGGACCGGCCGGGCACCGCCGGCCAGGTACAGGTTCTGGCCGCGGTCGCTGTAGAGGAACTCCTGCCACAGCCGCGCGGCGGCCGGGTGCGGGGCGTAGGCGCTGATCGCCTGGCTGTAGTAGCTGCCGAACAGCCCGTCGGAGGGGACGGCGACCTGCCACTCGACGCCCTGCTCGGCGAGGGTCCCGGTCAGGGCGGCGTTGTTGTAGTCCCAGTCGATGGCCAGCGGGGTCTCCCCGCTCTGGATCGTCGCCGGGGTGATCTCGACCGGGTTCCAGTTGCCGGCGTCCTTGACCTGGACGAAGAAGTCGATGCCCGGGCCGATGTCGTCCAGGCTGCCGCCGTTGGCCAGCGACGCCGCCCAGACCCCGGAGAAGGCCGCCGCGGCCTGGGTCGGGTTGCCGTTGAGCGCCACCTGGCCGGCGTACTGCGGGTCGAGCAGCTGGGCGAAGGTGGTCGGGCACTCGGCGATCACCGTGGCGTTGCAGCCGATGGAGATGTAGCCGCCGTAGTCGTTGTACCAGTACCCCTCGGGGTCCTTCTGGCCCTCGGGGATGTCGTCCCAGGTCTCCACCTGGTAGGGCGCGAGCAGGTCCTGCGCCTGCGCCTGGCGGGCGAAGGCGGTGCCCAGGTCGAGGACGTCGGGCGCACGGTCCTGGCCGCGCTGGCTCTCGACGGCGTTGATCTCGTCCTGGCTGGACCCGTCGGGCGAGGCGCTGTTGACGGTGATCCCGTACTCCTCCTCGAAGGCGGAGATGATCTCGCCGTAGTTCGCCCAGTCCGGCGGCAGCGCGATGACGTTGAGCTCACCCTCCGCCTGGGCCGCCTCGACGAGGGCGTCCATGCCGCCGAGGTCCTCGGCCGAGCGGGCGGTGGCCGCGTCCGATCCGCCGCCCCCGCCTCCCGAGCCGCCGTCGTCGCCGCCGCCGCACGCGGTCAGCACGAGGGTGGCGGCCGCCACGACGGTCGCGGTCCTCAGGGTGGGGGTGGATCGCACGGGTCCTCCTCGGGAGCTGTCGGACTGCCCTCCGGGCCCGGCGGGACGCCGTCCGGGGGCTCGACGGATGGTGGCAGAACCGGACCGTCCGGAGGGCCGGTTCCGGTGACGGGCCGGGGAACGTTCGGGAGACGCCGGGGGTCAGCGCCCGGTGAAGGCCGCCTTGCCGGGCCCGCTCTCGAGGAAGGAGCGCATCCCGGTCTTCTGGTCCTCGGTGTCGAACAGCCCGGCGAACAGCCGGCTCTCCAGAGCCAGGCCCCGCTCCAGCGGCCCGTCGAGCCCCTCGTCGATCGCCTGCTTGGCCGCGGCCAGCGCCAGCGGCGGCCCGGCGGCGAACTTCCGCGCCATGGCGACGGCGGTGTCGTACACCTCGGCGTCCGGGACGACGGCGTCGGCCAGGCCCATCTCCAGCGCCTCCTCGGCGCCGACGTGCCGGCCGGTGAAGACGAGGTCCTTGGCCTTGGCCGGGCCGACCAGGCGGGCCAGCCGCTGGGTGCCGCCGGCGCCGGGGATGACGCCGAGCAGGATCTCGGGCTGGCCGACCTTCGCCCCGGCGCCCATGACCCGGAAGTCGGCGCACAGCGCGAGCTCGTAGCCGCCGCCGAGGGCGTAGCCGGTGATGGCGGCGATGACCGGCTTGGGGATGCGGGCGACCGTGGTGAAGCTGTGCGTGAGCTCGCGGCCCCAGGCCACCATCGTGGAGCCGGTCAACTGCGACATCGCCTTGATGTCGGCGCCGGCGGCGAACACCCGCTCCCCGCCGTAGACCACGACGGCGCGCACGTCGGCCCGCTCGGTCGCCTCGATCGCCGCGGTCCGCACCTCGGTGTGCAGCTGCTCGTCGATCGCGTTCATCTTGGGCCGGTCGAGGCGGATCGTGCCCACCCCGTCCTCCACCGACAGGGTCACGAACTCGGGCGCTGCCATGCACGGCCTCCAGCGAGGGGGGACGACGTCGTCGCCTGGACCCTAACCAGCGGGCCGTGGTCAGCCCCGGCGACGGGCGGTGAAGCGGCCGTCGGAGCGCTCGAGCGCCAGCGGCAGGCCGAACGTCTCCGACAGCAGCTCGGCGGTGATCACCTGCTCCAGCGGGCCCGACGCGACCACCGCCCCCTGGCGCAGCAGCAGCGCGTGCGTGTAGCCCGGCGGGATCTCCTCGACGTGGTGGGTGACCAGCACCTGCGCCGGGGCGTAGAGGTAGGTGGCGAGGTCCGACAGCCGGCTCACCAGGTCCTCGCGGCCGCCGAGGTCCAGGCCCGCGCCGGGCTCGTCGAGCAGCAGCAGCTCCGGGTCGGGCATCAGCGCGCGGGCGATCTGCACCCGCTTGCGCTCCCCCTCGCTGAGGGTGCCGAAGGGCCGGTGCGCGATCCGCTGCACGCCCCACTGCTGCATGAGCGTCGCGGCGCGGGTGAGGTCGTGGATGTCGTAGCGCTCCCGCGCGCGGCCGACGATCGCGTACCCGGCGGACAGGACGACGTCGCCGGTGCGCTCCCCCGACTCGATCCGCTGCGCCAGCGCCGCGCTGGTCAGGCCGATCCGCGGGCGCAGCTCGAAGACGTCGACCGCGCCCATCGTCTCGCCGAGCAGCCGCACCTCACCGCGCGTGGGGTGCATGTGCGCCCCGGCCAGCTGCAGCAGCGTCGTCTTGCCCGCGCCGTTCGGGCCGAGCACCACCCAGCGCTGCTCGGGCCGGACGGTCCAGTCCACCCCCCGCAGCAGGTGCGACTGCCCGCGGACGACGTCCACGCCGCTCATCTCGACGACCGGTTCTGCTCCGCCGACGGCGGGACTGCTCGACACGACCCCATCCAACCAACCCGCCCGCCTGCACCCGGGGAGGTGGCGGTCTTGGCACGATCACCCGGTGAGGACCACCAGCGAGGACGTCGAGGTCTGGCCGGGCTCCCCCGCTCCCCTGGGCGCGCACTGGGACGGCACCGGCACGAACTTCGCGCTGTGGTCGGCCGGCGCCACCGCCGTCGACCTGTGCCTGTTCGACGACGGCGGCTTCGAGCACCGGCACCGGCTGCAGGAGACCACCCACCAGGTCTGGCACGGGCGGCTGCCCGGCATCGGCCCCGGCCAGCGCTACGGCTACCGGGTGCACGGGCCCTGGGACCCCGGCGCCGGCCACCGGTGGAACCCGGAGAAGCTGCTGCTGGACCCCTACGCCCGCGCCGTCGACGGCGACCTCTCGCTGCACCCCGCGCTGTTCGCCTACCGCGCCGACGGCCCGGACACGGGCCCGGCCGACCCGCGGGACTCCGCGCCGTACGTGCCGCGCGGCGTCGTCGTCCACGACTCCTTCCCCTGGGACGGCGACCGGCGGCCGGCCACCTCCTGGTCGGACACCGTCGTCTACGAGGTGCACGTCAAGGGCGCGACCATGCGCCATCCCGGCGTGCCGCCGGCGCTGCGCGGCACCTACGCGGGGCTGGCGCACCCGGCGTTCGTCGAGCACCTGGTGTCGCTGGGCGTCACCGCCGTCGAGCTGCTGCCGGTGCACCACTTCGTCAGCGAGCCGCACCTGCTGCGCCGCGGGCTGACCAACTACTGGGGCTACAACACCCTCGGCTACTTCGCCCCGCACGCCGCCTACAGCTCGGCCGGGTCCGGCGGGGCGCAGGTGACCGAGTTCAAGGCGATGGTGAAGGCGCTGCACGCGGCCGGCATCGAGGTGGTCCTCGACGTCGTCTACAACCACACCGCCGAGGGCGACCACACCGGGCCGTCGCTGTCGCTCAAGGGCATCGACAACCCCGGCTACTACCGGCTCAACGGCGAGAACCGGGCCCGCTACACCGACTACACCGGCTGCGGGAACACCCTCGACGTCCGCCGGCCGCAGGTGCTGGCGATGCTCATGGACTCCCTGCGGTACTGGGTCACCGAGATGCACGTCGACGGCTTCCGGTTCGACCTCGCCGCCGCGCTGGCCCGGTCCTTCCACGACGTCGACCGGCTCTCGGCGTTCTTCGACGTCGTCCACCAGGACCCGGTGGTCAGCCAGGTGAAGCTCATCGCCGAGCCGTGGGACGTCGGCGAGGGCGGCTACCAGGTGGGCAACTTCCCGCCGCTGTGGACCGAGTGGAACGGCCGCTACCGCGACACCGTGCGAGACGTCTGGGCCGGCTCGCACGTCGGCGTCCGCGACCTGGCCTACCGGCTGACCGGCTCCTCGGACCTCTACCGCTCCGACGGCCGCCGCCCGTTCGCCAGCGTCAACTTCGTCACCGCCCACGACGGGTTCACCCTCACCGACCTGGTCACCTACGAGCGCAAGCGCAACGAGGCCAACGGCGAGGACAACCGGGACGGCGAGAGCCACAACCGCAACTGGAACTGCGGCGTCGAGGGACCCACCGACGACCCGGAGGTGCAGGCGCTGCGCGGCCGACAGGTCCGCAACCTGCTGACGACGCTGCTGCTGTCGACCGGCGTGCCGATGCTCACCGCCGGCGACGAGCTCGGCCGCACCCAGGGCGGCAACAACAACGCCTACTGCCAGGACAACGAGGTGTCCTGGATCGACTGGGACGCCGTCGACGGGGACCTGCTCGCCTTCGTCCGCCGGCTGGTGCGGCTGCGCCACGACGCGCCGGTGCTGCGCCAGGAGGCGTTCTTCGAGGGCCACGAGATCCCGGGCACCGGCGGCACCCGCGACCTGGCCTGGTTCGCGCCCGGCGGCGGGCAGCTGACCACCGCGGACTGGTTCGACACCGGCCTGCAGACGGTCGGCATGTACCTCGACGGCCGCGGCATCCGGCACCGCGACGAGCGCGGCCGCCCGGTCGTCGACGACTCCTACCTCGTGCAGCTGCACGCCGGGCCGGAGCCGGTGACGGTGCAGCTGCCGGGGGCGCCGTGGTCCGACGGCTACGAGCTCGTGCTGAGCACCGAGTACCCGACCGGGGCGCCGCCGCGGCCGGCCGTCGTCGCGCCGGGACCGATCGAGGTGCCGCCGCGCACCGTCTGGCTGCTGCGCGTCCTGCGCCGCCCGCACGATCAGGTGAGCTGATCGTGCGGCGTCCCGGCTCACCGTCGACGCCGAGCCAGGACGCGTTCCGGTGAGCCAGGACGCGTCGAGGTGAGCCCGGAGACGCCGCGGGCCCGGTCCCCTCGGGGAACCGAGCCCGCGGAGGGCAGTGCGCCTAGTCCTGGGGCTGCTCGTAGGTGATGACCGTCCAGCCGAGCAGGAGGCGGTCGCCGTCGGAGAGCGGGTGGGCGACGCCGGGCTCGAGCTGGGTCCACTCGGTGGCCTCGGGGCCGGCGACGTGGGTGCCGTTGAGCGAGCCGAGGTCGGTGAGGGTGACCTCGCGGCCGGAGCGCTGGATGGCCGCGTGCGCCGAGGAGAGCACGTTCTGCGTGTCGGCGATCGGCACCGGCCGGGCGTTGCCCGCGGTCACCAGCTCGTGGCTGTCGGGGCGGCGGCCGAGGACGAGGTCCTCGTCGACGGTGACGACCAGGCCGTCGTCGAAGCGCAGCACCGGCGCGGCGGCGGCGTCGGGCTTCCAGAACGCCGTCTCCTCGCCGCCGTCGTCGACGCGGGTGGAACCCTGCCCCGACGGCGAGGACCCGACCGCGGCGCCGTAGGACGGCGCGGCGGCGAAGCCGGCGTCCGAGCCCGCGCTGAACGACGACGCCGGCGTGTGGGTGGCCGGCGGGACGGCGGCCGGGGCGGCGGAGGCCGCCGCGAGCTGCAGCAGCGCGCCGGCGCCGGGGACCGCGCCCTCGACGAGGTCGTAGGCGACGCCCGGCGGCATCTGCGGCGTGGCCTGGCCCGGGCCGACGTAGAGCGTGGCGCCGAGCGGGAACCCGGCGGCCAGGCTGCACCCGTCGGCCGGCTGGCCGGAGACCGGGACGCCGTCGACGGCCGGCTGGCCCTTGCCGGACCACAGCGCGACGCCGGTGCCGGTGCCGCCGCTGGTGTCGACGAGGACGAGCGCGAAGGAGGCCGAGCCGCCCCCGAGCGCGGGCACCTGGGCGGCGACCGCCGCGAGGACGCGGTCGGCGCCGGGGCCGGACACGCCGAGGCAGGCGTGCAGGGCGGCGACGAGGGCCGGCGAGCCGGGAGCGTCGACCCAGAGCAGTCCCCCGCCGCGACGGGCCACGAGGGCGTCTCCGGGCAGGACTTCACAGCGGTCGGGCATGCGCGCCAGCCTAGTGACCGCACGCCGCCGCGCGTGGTCCGGCCGCACCGCCACGCCACCCGTGGGGACGCTGCGACCGGCGTGACTGGTGGGTCGCCGCTACGCGGAACGCACCAGGCCCAGCTCCGCCGGGTCGGCCAGGTGCTCGGAGTGCGGCAGCACGCGCACCGTGTACCCGAACGCGCCGGTGCGCTCGAGCGGCAGGGTCGCGGTGAACCAGTGCCGCGAGCCCTCGGTGTGCTCGTGCCGCATCGGCACCGTCGTCACCTGGTGCAGGCCGTCGGCGTCGTCGACCCGCCCGTAGGCCGCCTGCACCTCGACGTCGGCCGGGGTGAGGTGCGGCAGCTCCACCTCCGCGCGCAGCGCCAGGGTCGAGCCGATCTCCGGGGTGTCGCCGGCGCCGGTGGCCTCGACGTGGGCGACCCGCACGCCCGACCAGTTCTCCAGCAGGTGCGCCCGCCACTGCGCCTCGGCCCGCGCCGGCGCGTACCCGCCGTCGGCCATGGTCCGCGACGAGCCGGCGGCCGGCACGTACAGCCGCTCCACGTAGTCGCGCACCATCCGGGTGGCGAGCACCTTCGGGCCGGTCTCGCGCAGCGTGTGCCGGACCATCTCGACCCAGCGGGTGGGGATGCCGTCGCGGTCGGTCTCGTAGAACCGCGGCAGCACCTGGGTGGACAGCAGGTCGTAGATGGCCCGCGCCTCGACGTCGTCGCGTCGCTCGGGGTCGGTGACGCCGTCGGCGGTGGGGATCGCCCAGCCGTTCTGGCCGTCGAACCACTCGTCCCACCAGCCGTCGCGGATGGACAGGTTGAGCCCGCCGTTGAGCGCGGCCTTCATGCCCGAGGTGCCGCAGGCCTCCAGCGGCCGCAGCGGGTTGTTCAGCCAGACGTCGCAGCCCCAGTAGAGGTAGCGGGCCATCCCGATGTCGTAGCCGGGCAGGAACGCGATGCGGTGCCGGATCGCGGGGTCGTCGGCGAACTTCACCATCTGCTGGATCAGCTGCTTGCCGCCGTCGTCGGCGGGGTGGCTCTTCCCGGCGATGACCAGCTGGACCGGCCGCTCCCCGTCGAGCAGCAGGGCCCGGAGCCGGTCGGGGTCGCGCAGCATGAGGGTCAGCCGCTTGTAGGAGGGCACCCGGCGGGCAAAGCCGATGGTGAGGACGTCGGGGTCGAAGGCGGTGTCGGTCCAGCGCACCTCGGCCTCGGCCGCGCCGCGCGAGCGCGCCGTCTCGCGCAGCCGGCGGCGCACCTCCTCGACCAGCCGGCCGCGCAGCATCCGGCGGGTGTTCCACAGCTCCAGCGCCGGGATCCGGTCGACGCCGTCGAACGACGCCGGCCCGGTGCCCTCGAACGGGTCGCCGTCGCTGGAGGTCTGGGTGCCCAGCTCCACCAGCTCCCGGGCGGTCCAGGTGGGCGCGTGCACGCCGTTGGTGATCGAGGTGATCGGGACGTCGGCCTCGTCGAAGCCCGGCCACAGCGGGTTGAACATGGACCGGCTGACGTGCCCGTGCAGCTCGCTGACGCCGTTGGCCCGCTGCCCCAGCCGCAGGCCCATGTGCGCCATGTTGAACTTCGTCGGGTCGTCCTCGGCACCGAGCGGGATGAGGTGCTCGAGCGGGACGCCGAACCCGGCGAAGTACCGCTCGATCAGCGCGCGTGGGAACCGGTCGATGCCGGCGGGCACCGGCGTGTGCGTGGTGAACACCGTGCCGGCGCGGACGGCCTGCAGCGCCTCGGGGAAGGTCAGCCCGTGCGACTCGGTGAGCTCGCGGATCCGCTCGATCCCCTGGAAGCCGGCGTGGCCCTCGTTGGCGTGGAACACCTCCGGCTGCGGGGTGCCGGTGAGCTGGCAGTAGGCGCGCAGCGCCCGGACGCCGCCGATGCCGAGCAGCATCTCCTGGCGCAGCCGGTGGTCCTCGTCGCCGCCGTAGAGCCGGTCGGTGACCCCGCGCTCGGCCGGGGCGTTCTCCTCGATGTCGCTGTCGAGCAGCAGCAGCGACACCCGGCCCACCTGCGCCCGCCACACGTGCGCGTGCAGGGTGCGGCCCTCGGGCAGCGGGACGGCGATGACGACGGCGGCCCCGTCGGGCTGGCGCAGCAGCTTGACCGGCAGGCCGTGGGGGTCCAGCGACGGGTAGTGCTCCAGCTGCCAGCCGTCGGCCGACAGGCCCTGCTCGAAGTAGCCGGCCCGGTAGAGCAGGCCGACGCCGATCAGCGGCACGCCGAGGTCGGAGGCGGCCTTGAGGTGGTCGCCGGCGAGGATGCCCAGGCCGCCGGAGTACTGCGGCAGCACCTCGGTGATGCCGAACTCGGCGGAGAAGTAGGCGATGCTGCGCGGCGCCTCGGGGCCCAGCGACTGGTACCAGTGCTCGGAGGACAGGTAGTCGTCGAGGTCGTCGACGACGTCCTGGAGGCGGCGGAGGAACCGGCGGTCGGTCGACAGCGTGGCCAGCCGCTCGGCCGACACCTCGCCCAGGACCTTCACCGGGTCGTTGTTGCAGGTCCGCCAGAGTTCGGGGTCCAGCGCCTCGAACAGGTCGCGGGTCTCCGGGTGCCACGACCAGCGCAGGTTCATGACCAGCTGGGACAGCGGCATGAGGGCCTCGGGGAGGGCCGCCCGGACGGTGAACCTACGCAGAGCTCGCACGCGGGGAGCCTAGCCAGCGGGACGCCTCCGGACAGGTCGGAGGCACCACACGACCGGGTGCCGGGCACCCGGTGGGGGACGTCTCGGCGGCCGAGGTGTGACCGGTGCCGGACCTGGATAGCGTGGCCGGGATGACTCGCCGCGCTGACCTCCGCCTCGGCATCACCGATGTCGCCCCCGTCGTGTCCTGCGGGTCGTTCTCGGCCCGCGCCGTGGTCGGCGAGCACCTGCCGGTCACCGCCACCGTCTTCCGGGAGGGCCACGACGCCGTCGCGGCCGACGTCGTCTGGACCGCTCCGGACGGCACCCGGGGTCCCCTCAACCGCATGCGCCGCTTCGGCGAGGAGCCCGACCGGTGGATCACCACCGTGGTGCCCGACCGGGAGGGGCGCTGGACGTTCCGGGTCGAGGCGTGGAGCGACCCGCTGGCCACCTGGCACCACGCCGTCGAGGTGAAGATCGAGGCCGGCCAGGGCCCCGGGGAGCTGGCCAACGACCTCGAGGAGGGCGCCCGGCTGCTCGAGCGGGTCGCCGAGGGCGCCGACGACGAGTGGCGCGGCCGCCTCGGCGAGGCCGTCGCGGCGCTGCGCGACACCTCCCGCACGCTGCCCGACCGGGTCGCGCCCGCGCTGGCCGCCGGGGTGCAGCGCTACCTCGACGAGCACCCGGTCCGCGAGCTGGTCACCCCGACGCCGGAGTACGAGGTGTGGGTCGACCGGCCGCGCGCGCTCTACGGCTCCTGGTACGAGTTCTTCCCCCGCTCCGAGGGCCCCGTCGTCGGCGGCGTCCCCGTGCACGGGACGTTCCAGACCGCGGGCGACCGGCTGCCGGCGGTCGCCGAGATGGGCTTCGACGTCGTCTACCTGCCGCCGATCCACCCGATCGGCAAGGTCAACCGCAAGGGCCCGAACACGCCGCAGTTCCCCGGCGGCAACCCGCACGAGGTCGGCCCGGACGACGTCGGCTCGCCGTGGGCGATCGGCAGCGACGAGGGCGGCCACGACGCCGTCCACCCGCAGCTGGGCACGATGGAGGACTTCCGCGCCTTCGTCGCCCGCACCCGCGGCCTGGGCATGGAGGTGGCGCTGGACCTGGCGCTGCAGGCCGCGCCCGACCACCCGTGGGTCAAGGAGCACCCGGAGTGGTTCACCACCAAGCCCGACGGGACCATCGCCTACGCGGAGAACCCGCCGAAGAAGTACCAGGACATCTACCCGGTCAACTTCGACAACGACCCCGAGGGCATCTACGCCGAGGTGCTGCGGGTGGTGCGGGTCTGGATGGACGCCGGCGTGCGGATCTTCCGCGTGGACAACCCGCACACCAAGCCGCTGGACTTCTGGCACTGGCTGATCTGGAAGGTCAAGGAGACCGACCCGGACGTGCTCTTCCTCGCCGAGGCCTTCACGCGGCCGGCGATGATGCACCAGCTGGCGCGGATCGGGTTCACCCAGTCCTACACGTACTTCACGTGGCGGACCGCCCGCGGCGAGATCGAGGACTACGGCCGCGAGCTCGCCACCAACGCGCACTACATGCGGCCGAACTTCTTCGTGAACACCCCGGACATCCTGCACGCGAGCCTGCAGTACGGCGGCCCGCCGATGTTCAAGATCCGCGCGGTGCTCGCGTCGATGATGAGCCCGACCTGGGGCGTCTACTCCGGGTACGAGCTGTACGAGCACGTGGCGGTGCGGCCGGGCAGCGAGGAGTACCTCGACAGCGAGAAGTACCGGCTGCGCCCGCGTGACTGGGCCGGCGCCGAGGCGGCCGGCCGGAGCCTGGCGCCCTACCTGCGGAAGCTCAACGAGATCCGCCGCCGACACCCGGCGCTGCAGCAGCTGCGGACGCTGCGGTTCCACCAGGTCGACAACCCGAACCTCATCTGCTTCAGCAAGACCGACCCGGCCTCGCAGGACGCCGTCCTCGTGGTCTGCGCCCTCGACAGCCAGAACCGGCAGATCGGGACGACGGCGCTGGACATGCCGACCCTCGGGCTGGACTGGCACGAGCGCTTCGCCGTCACCGACGAGGTCACCGGCGCCCGCTACGACTGGGGCCAGTTCAACTACGTCGAGCTGGACCCCTACTGGGAGCCGGCGCACGTGTTCTCGGTCCACCTGCCCCGGCCGGTGACCTGGCCGCCGCCGGTCTCCTGACCCCTCCCCCACCTCCTGACGAACGAGGGCTTCCCGCACCGATGACGCTCCCCGTGCCCGACTCCCCCGACGCGGGCTCCGCGCTGCCACCGCGGGGCAGCGACCCGCTCTGGTACAAGCGCGCCGTCTTCTACGAGGTGCTCGTCCGCGGCTTCGCCGACAGCAACGCCGACGGCGTGGGCGACCTCCGCGGCATGATCGACAAGCTCGACTACCTGCAGTGGCTCGGGGTCGACTGCCTCTGGCTGCCGCCGTTCTTCGCCTCGCCGCTGCGCGACGGCGGGTACGACGTCAGCGACTACACCGCGGTGCTGCCGGAGTTCGGCGACATCGACGACTTCCGCGACCTGCTGCACGCCGCCCACGCCCGCGGCATCCGCGTGATCATCGACTTCGTCATGAACCACACCTCGGACCAGCACCCCTGGTTCCAGGCCAGCCGCAGCGACCCCGAGGGCCCCTACGGCGACTTCTACGTGTGGGCCGACGACGACACCGGCTACGCCGACGCGCGGATCATCTTCGTCGACACCGAGTCGTCCAACTGGACGTTCGACCCGGTCCGCAAGCAGTACTTCTGGCACCGCTTCTTCTCGCACCAGCCGGACCTCAACTTCGAGAACCCGAAGGTGCAGGAGGCGATCATCGACGCCCTGCGCTTCTGGCTGGACCTGGGCATCGACGGCTTCCGGCTCGACGCCGTCCCCTACCTGTTCGAGGAGGAGGGGACCAACGGCGAGAACCTCCCCCGCACCCACGAGTTCCTCAAGCACGTGCGCAAGGTGGTCGACGCCGACTACCCCGACCGCGTGCTGCTGTGCGAGGCCAACCAGTGGCCGGCCGACGTCGTCGAGTACTTCGGCGAGGACGGCGACGAGTGCCAGATGGCCTTCCACTTCCCGGTGATGCCGCGCCTGTTCATGGCCGCCCGCCGGGAGCA
The DNA here is from genome assembly GCF_042654585.1 of Geodermatophilus arenarius. Lineage (NCBI taxonomy): Bacteria > Bacillati > Actinomycetota > Actinomycetes > Geodermatophilales > Geodermatophilaceae > Geodermatophilus > Geodermatophilus arenarius. Next base: position 47,261 of record NZ_JBHSGR010000024.1, on the reverse strand, counting down.
GCGGTTCCCGATCTCGGAGATCATGGCCCAGACGCCGCCGATCCCCGACAACTGCCAGTGGGGCATCTTCCTGCGCAACCACGACGAGCTGACCCTCGAGATGGTCACCGACGAGGAGCGCGACTACATGTGGGCGGAGTACGCCAAGGACCCCCGCATGAAGGCCAACATCGGCATCCGCCGCCGGCTGGCGCCACTGCTGGAGAACGACACCAACACCCTCGAGCTGTTCAACGCGCTGCTGCTGTCGCTGCCCGGCTCGCCGGTCCTGTACTACGGCGACGAGATCGGCATGGGCGACAACATCTGGCTCGGTGACCGCGACGGCGTCCGCACGCCGATGCAGTGGACGCCCGACCGCAACGGCGGCTTCTCCACCGCCGACCCGCAGCGGATGTACCTGCCGCTGAACCAGGACCCGGTCTACGGCTACCAGACCACCAACGTCGAGGCGCAGCTGCGCAACACCAACTCCATGCTGCAGTGGATCCGCCGGATGATCGCCGTCCGCAAGGAGCACCCCACCTTCGGCCTGGGCAGCTACGAGGAGGTCGGGTCGCGCAACCCCACGGTGCTGTCGTTCGTCCGCGAGTTCGGCGACGACGTCGTGCTGTGCGTCAACAACCTCTCCCGCTTCCCGCAGCCGGTGGAGCTGGACCTGCGCCGCTTCGAGGGCTACACGCCCATCGAGCTCACCGGCCGGGTCGAGTTCCCGCAGATCGGCGTGCTGCCCTACATGCTCACCCTGGCCGGGCACGGCTTCTACTGGTTCGAGCTGGCCAGGCCGGTGGAGCCGGCCGAGGAGCCGGCCGCGGAGCCGGAAGCCGCCACCAGCCCGGTCGCCGACTCGCTGCTGGCCGCCGGCCTGGTCAGCGAGGCCGAGGAGATCCCCGGCGACAGCGACACCAGGACCGGCGACGACGTCCCGCCCAGCACCGGAGGACCCCGATGAGCGGAGCACCCGAATGAGCGGAGCACCCGAATGAGCAAGGCCCTGGCCGACGTCCTGCGCGAGTGGATGCCGCACCAGCGCTGGTTCGGTGGCAAGGGACGGGAGTGGGCCGACGTCACCGAGGAGGGCTTCTTCCTCTCGCGGTCCGAGCCGGTCCTGTCGGTCCACCGCGTGCGGGTGACCTACGCCGACGGCGCCGTCGAGACCTACCTGGTGCCGCTGTCGTGGCGGGCGCACCCGGAGGAGGAGCTGTCCTCGGCGCTCGTGGGCGCCGTCCCGGCCAGGGGCGCGGACGGCGCCGACCGGGAGAACTACGCCTACGACGCGATGCGCGACCGCGACGCCACCCCGCCGTGGCTGGTGCACCTGGTGGCCGCCTCGACGGTGGGGCCGATGCACTTCCACCCCGCCGGCGTCGCGCCGATCCCCGAGGGCGTGCCCGGCGACGTCGTCTCGACCGAGCAGAGCAACACCTCGCTGGTCTACGGCCAGGACGCCATCTTCAAGCTGTTCCGCCGCCTCGAGCCCGGGCTCAACCCCGACGTCGAGATCGGCGAGGCGCTGCGCAAGACGGAGAACCCGCACATCGCGCCGCTGCTCGGCTACATCGAGATCGACGACCCCGACGGCGGCGAGCCGGCGACCGCGGCGATGCTGCAGACGTTCGTCCGCGGCGCCAGCGACGGGTGGCGGCTGGCCACCGCCAGCGTCCGCGACCTCTACGCGGAGGGCGACCTGCACGCCGACGAGGTCGGGGGCGACTTTGCCGCCGACAGCGAGCGGCTGGGCGCGGCGACCGCCTCGGTGCACGCCGACCTCGCCCGCGTCCTGGACACCGAGCCGGCCGACCGCGAGTGGTTCGCCGCCACCGCGCGGGCGATGACCGACCGGCTGGAGGCCGCGCTGCCCGTCGTCCCGCAGCTGGAGGAGCACCTCGAGGGCCTGCGCGCGGTGTACGCCGCGGTGGCCGACAGCCCGGAGCAGGTGGTGCGCCAGCGGGTGCACGGCGACTTCCACCTGGGCCAGGTGCTGCGGACGGCGACCGGCTGGGTGGTGCTCGACTTCGAGGGCGAGCCGGCCCGGCCGCTGGCCGAGCGGCGACAGCTGGACAGCCCGCTGCGCGACGTGGCGGGCATGCTGCGCAGCTTCGACTACGCCGCCCGGCACATGCTCGTGGAGCAGCCCGACGACCCCCAGCGCGCCTACCGGGCGCAGGAGTGGGCCGAGCGCAACCGCGGCGCGTTCTGTGCGGGCTACTCGGCGGCCAGCGGCATCGACCCGTGCGGGGACTCGCCCCTCCTGCGGGCCTTCGAGGCGGACAAGGCGGTCTACGAGTGCGTCTACGAGGCGCGCAACCGGCCGAACTGGCTGATGATCCCGCTGCACTCGCTGTCCCGGCTCACCGCCGCGAGCACTTGAGTCCCCCGCCAGACGACACGCAGCAGACGACGCAGCAGACGACGACGCAGCAGACGACGAAGAGGACGGCAACGCGACGATGACGACGAGCGACCCGACACCCGCGAGCGGGACGGCCGCCGAGACCGCTGACTCGCCGGCCACCAAGGAGCAGCTGCAGCGGGCGGTCGAGGAGATGACCGCGCAGGCCGAGACCGCCGAGGCCGAGCCGGTCGTGAACCCGACCCCGGCGCGCAAGCGGGCGCCGGCGAAGAAGGCCGCCGCGAAGAAGGCCCCGGCCAAGAAGGCCGCCGCGGAGAAGGCCCCGGCTGCGGACGCGGCCACCGCCGCGGTGGCCGGCGGCGACGGCGCCGCCGAGCCCGCCGCGGCGAAGAAGGCCACGAAGCGGACCGCGAAGAAGGCCGCGCCGGCCGCCGACGGCGAGGCGCCGGTCAAGGCCACCCGCAAGCGGGCGCCGCGCAAGACGGCCGCGGAGAGCATCACCGAGCCCACCGCCGAGGTGGTCGCCGAGCAGGGCGGCACCGCGGCGCCGGTGGTCGCGCCCGCGCCGATCGCCGAGCCCGGCTCCCCCACGGGCGCGCCCGCCGGGCAGCCGGAGCCGCCCTCGCCCGACCCGGCCGAGCCCTCGACGCCGCAGGCGCCCGAGGAGGAGTCGGCTGCTGTCGGCACCGCCGACGCGGGGACGGCCGCGCCCGCGCCCGCGCCCGCAGCCGGCGACGGTGGCGGCCTCACCAGCGGCGCCGGCGGCGGGGGCGAGCACGACGCCCCCGAGGAGGTCACCGAGGAGGACCTGCGGGCGATCGTCGACGGCTGGTCCCGCGACCCGCACCGGGTGCTCGGCGCGCACGCCGCCGCCGAGGGCTGGGTGGTGCGCACGCTGCGGCCCGACGCGTCCGCGGTGGTCGTCGTCGACCAGGACGACTCCCGCTACGAGGCCCGGCGGATCCACGGCGGCGGGATCTACGAGGCCGCGCTGCCGCAGCAGCCCGGGGACTACCGGCTCGAGGTGACCTACGGCGGGGACACCTTCACCGTCGACGACCCCTACCGCTGGATGCCCACGCTCGGCGACCTCGACCAGTACCTGATCGGCGAGGGCCGGCACGAGCGGCTGTGGGAGGCGCTCGGCGCGCACGTGCGGCGCTACGAGACCCCGCGCGGCACCGTCGAGGGCGTCTCCTTCGCCGTCTGGGCGCCCAACGCGCAGGGCGTGAAGGTCACCGGCGACTTCGACTACTGGGAGGCCCGGGCCTACCCGATGCGCCAGCTCGGCGGCATCGGCGTCTGGGAGATCTACATCCCCGGCGTCCAGGCCGGCACCCGCTACCGCTTCCACGTCCTGGGCGCCGACGGCGTCTGGCGGGAGAAGTCCGACCCGATGGCGTTCGCCACCGAGGTGCCGCCGGCCAACGCCTCCGTCGTCGTCGAGTCCTCCCACGAGTGGAACGACGACGCGTGGCTGGCCGAGCGCGAGCGCGGCAACTGGCACGAGCGGCCGATGAGCGTCTACGAGGTGCACCTGGGCTCCTGGCGGCAGGGCCTGTCCTACCGCCAGCTGGCCGAGGAGCTCGTCGACTACGCCGTCGCCGCCGGGTTCACCCACCTGGAGTTCCTGCCGGTCGCCGAGCACCCGTTCGGCGGCTCGTGGGGCTACCAGGTCACCAGCTACTACGCCCCGACGTCGCGGTTCGGCAGCCCCGACGACTTCCGGTACCTCGTCGACCGGGCGCACCAGGCCGGCCTCGGCGTCATCGTCGACTGGGTGCCGGCGCACTTCCCCAAGGACGCCTGGGCGCTGGGCCGGTTCGACGGCACCGCGCTCTACGAGCACGACGACCCGCGCCGCGGCGAGCAGCCGGACTGGGGCACGTTCGTCTTCAACTTCGGCCGCACCGAGGTGCGCAACTTCCTGGTCGCCAACGCGCTGTTCTGGGCCCAGGAGTTCCACGTCGACGGGCTGCGGGTCGACGCCGTCGCCTCGATGCTCTACCTGGACTACTCGCGCAAGGACGGCGAGTGGATCCCCAACGCGTACGGCGGGCGGGAGAACCTCGAGGCGGTGTCGTTCCTGCAGGAGGTCAACGCCACCCTCTACCGCGAGGTGCCGGGCGTGGTGACCATCGCCGAGGAGTCGACCGCCTGGCCCGGGGTCACCCGGCCCACCTACCTCGGCGGCCTGGGCTTCGGCTTCAAGTGGAACATGGGCTGGATGCACGACTCGCTGGCCTACGTCCAGCGCCAGCCGGTGCACCGCAGCTACCACCACAACCAGCTGACGTTCTCGATGATGTACGCCTACTCCGAGAACTACGTGCTGCCGATCAGCCACGACGAGGTCGTGTACGGCAAGGGCTCGCTGCTGCGGAAGATGCCGGGCGACCGGTGGCAGCAGCTGGCCGGCGTGCGCGGCTACCTCGCGTACATGTGGGCCCACCCCGGCAAGCAGCTGCTGTTCATGGGCTCGGAGTTCGCCCAGGACGGCGAGTGGGCCGAGAGCCGCTCGCTGGACTGGTGGCACCTGGACGACCCTGCGCACCGCGGCGTCCTGCAGCTGGTCACCGACCTCAACGCCCGGTACCGGGAGACCGAGGCGCTGTGGTCGCTCGACGTCGACCCGGCCGGCTTCCAGTGGATCGACGCCAACGACGCGTCGGGCAACGTCATCACCTTCCTGCGCTACGGCCGGCCGAAGGTCGCCGACGTCCCGACGCCGACCGAGGCGGCCGAGAGCGGCACCGACGCCGCGGTGGTCGAGGGCGGCGGGCAGACGCCGGGCCAGGTGCTCGCCGTCGTCTGCAACTTCTCCGGCGCCCCGCACCACGGCTACCGGATCGGCCTGCCGCGCGGTGGGCGCTGGCGCGAGGTCCTCAACACCGACGCCGAGGGCTACGGCGGCTCCGGGGTCGGCAACTACGGCGGGGTCGACGCGGTCGAGGAGCCCTGGCACGGCCAGCCGTTCTCGGCCACCGTCTCCGCGCCGCCGCTGGGCACCCTCTGGCTGCTGCACGAGGGCTGATCCCGGCCGCTCCCCCGGCTCCGACCTGCGACGGCCGGGCCGCTCCACCCGTGGAGCGGCCCGGCCGTCGTCGCGCGCGGACCCGTTCCCAGCCGCTGCCCGCCCGTGCATCATGGCCCGGCTCCGCGCCCCGGTGGCGCGGGCCGGCCCCGGCTCCCTCGGGGGCCCGCACCCCGGCAGAGAAGGAACCCCAGCTCCATGAGGCATGGTCTGCGCCGCGCGATCGTCGCGGCAGCGGCGGGCAGCGTGCTGCTCACCGGTTGCTCGAGCACCGTCGTCGGCGCCGCCTCCCGCGGGCCGGGCGTCCCGGTCGACGTGTCCGACGGCGAGTTCCCCATCACCGGTTCCGCGGACACCGAGGCCGACCGGCTGGCCCGCAACGCCCTGGCCGACCTCGACACCTTCTGGAGCGAGGCCTACCCCGAGTTCTTCGGCGAGGAGTACCAGCCGATCACCGGCGGCTACTTCTCGGTCGACTCCACGGACATCGACGAGTCCGCCTACCCCAGCACCGGCATCGGCTGCGAGCGGGCGCCCGAGGACCCCGACGGCGTGGCGAACAACGCCCACTACGACCCCAACTGCGACGCCGTCGCCTACGACCGCGCGCTGCTCGACCAGCTCAGCGCCGAGTTCGGGCCCTACCTCGGCCCCGCGGTGATGGCGCACGAGATCGGCCACGCCATGCAGGGCCGGTTCGGTTTCGCCGACTCGACGATCGTCGTCGAGACGCAGGCCGACTGCCTGGCCGGCGCCTTCACCCGGTGGGTGATCGACGGCAACGCCGAGCACATCGCGCTGCGCGTCTCCGAGCTCGACCAGGTGGTGCTCGGCTTCATCGGCCTGCGCGACCCGGTCGGGTTCTCCCCCGACGACGACCGGGCGCACGGCTCGGGCTTCGACCGGCTGTCGGGCTTCTACGCCGGCTACGAGGGCGGCGTCGGCACCTGCCGGGACGACTTCACCGAGCAGCGGCTGTTCGTCGCCACCGAGTTCCTCACCGAGGACGACCTCGACAACGAGGGCAACGCGGCGTACGACGAGATCGGCCAGATCATCGGCACCACCCTCCCCGCCTTCTACGAGTCGGTCTTCCCGGGCCTGGGTGAGCAGTTCAGCGCCCCGACCGTCGAGTCGTTCGACGGCACCGCGCCCGACTGCGGCGACATGGGCGCCGAGGACCGCGACCTCGGCTTCTGCGAGGCCGACGGCACCGTCTACGTCGACGAGGCCGACCTGCTCGGCCCGGCCTACGAGGGGATCGGCGACTTCGCCGTGGCCACCGCCGTCTCCCTGGCCTACGCCCAGGCGGCGCGGGCGCAGCTCGGCCTGTCCATCGACGACGCCACGGCCGTCAGCTCCGCGGTGTGCCTGACCGGCTGGTACGCCGGGCGGTTCTGGACCGGCGACTTCCAGGCGCAGGAGATCTCCCTCTCCCCCGGCGACGTCGACGAGGCGGCGATCTTCCTGCTCACCTACGGCCAGCAGGAGAGCGTCTTCCCGAACACCGACCTGTCCGGCTTCGAGATGGTCGACGCCTTCCGCGACGGGTTCCTCAACGGCGGCGCCGGCTGCGAGATCGGTCTCTGACAGCGCACCACCCGTGACGGCGCCCGTCTCCCCCCGGGAGGCGGGCGCCGTCCGCGTTCACGCAGGCCCGTGGCGGGTAGAGGCTCCCGCGATGGACCTCCGCACGCGCTCCCGGGGCGCACTCGCCGTCGTCGTGGCGCTCGGCGTCCTCCTGACGTCGGGGTGCTCGTACGTCGTCATCGGGCAGGCGCGCTCGCAGGGTGCGCCGTCGCAGTCGGTGGGCGACGACGCCCTGCGCGTCGTCGGCGCCACCGACGGGCCGATCGACACCCTCGCCCGCAACGCCCTCGCCGACCTGCAGACGTTCTGGTCGGACACCTTCCCGGCCGTCTTCGGTCAGCAGTTCCAGCCGCTGACCGGCGGCTACTTCAGCGTCGACCCGGACGACGTCGACCCGGCGGCCTACCCCGAGGGCATCGGCTGCGGCACCGACCCGCGCGAGCTGGAGAACAACGCCTTCTACTGCTCCTCGCAGGGCGTGCCCAACTCCGACTCGATCAGCTATGACCGCGCCTTCCTCGGCGAGCTGGCCGCGCAGTACGGCGAGGTCCTGCCGCAGCTGGTGATGGCGCACGAGTACGGCCACGCGGTGCAGGCCCGGGTCGGCTACCCGCGGACCTCGATCGCCACCGAGACCCAGGCCGACTGCCTGGCCGGCGCGTGGACCGCGTGGGTGGCCGACGGCAACGCCGAGTTCTCCTCCGTCGACACCACCGACCTCGACCAGCTGCTGCGCGGCTACTTCCTGCTGCGCGACCCGGTGGGCACCGGCACCGGCGAGCAGCAGGCGCACGGCTCCTACTTCGACCGCGTCTCGGCGTTCCAGGAGGGCTTCGACGACGGCGCCGAGGCGTGCCGCGACAACTACGGCCCCGACCGCGTCTTCACCCAGGGCGAGTTCACCAGTGACACCGACTTCGCCAACCGGGGCAACGCGGACCCCGCGACCACGCAGCAGATCATCGAGGACTCGCTGCCGGAGTTCTGGACCCGCGCGTTCAGCGAGGTGCTGGACGCCGAGTTCACCCCGCCGCAGCTGGAGGCCACCTCGAGCCCGCCGGACTGCGCCCCGTCCGACGTCGCCCTCGTCTACTGCCCCGACGGGGGCAGCGCCGGCCTGGTCGCCTACGACGGGGACTTCGCCGAGCAGGCCTACGAGCTCGGCGACTTCGCCCTGGTCACCGGGGTGGCCATCCCCTACGCGCTGTCGGCGCGCGACCAGCTGGACCTGTCCACCGACGACACCGACGCGCTGCGGTCGGCGGTCTGCCTGACCGGCTGGTACTCCGCGCAGGTCTACAACAACCAGCTCCGGTCGGTGCGGATCTCGCCGGGGGACATCGACGAGAGCGTGCAGTTCCTGCTCGAGTACGGCAACGACCCCGACGTGCTGGCCGACGTCGAGCTGACCGGCTTCCAGCTCGTCGACGTGTTCCGCGCCGGGTTCCTGCAGGGCGCCGGCCCCTGCGACGTCGGGGTCTGAGCCCCCGTCCGCCGAGCCGGCCCCCCGCAGGGCCCACCGCGAGTGGTGGGGCCTCCTAGTACAGGGCGGCCATCAGCTGGCGCCGCGCCGCGGCGACCCGGGGGTCCTCGGCGCCCACGACGTCGAACAGCTCGACCAGGTGCCTGCGGGCCGCGTCGCGGTCCTCGCCGGCGGTGCGGCGGACGACGTCGACCAGCCGGGTGAAGGCGCCCTCGACGTCGCCGGTGCCGAGCAGGAAGTCCGCGGCGCGGGTCTGGGCGGCGACGTCGTCGGGGGCGGCGTCGGCCTTCGCGAGCGCGTCGGGGCCGGCGGCGTCGGCGCGGCGGAACAGCTGCACCTGGCGCAGCGCGAGGCCGGCGACCGGGTGGTCGGGCTCGGCGTCGACGATGGCCCGGTAGGCGGCCTCGGCGGCCTCCAGGTCCCCGCGCTCGAGGGCGGCCTCGGCGGCGTCCAGGCGCGGGTCGTCGAGGCCCTCGTCCTCGGCGCCCTCCGCGCCGGGCACCGCGCCGCCGGTGGTGGCGCGCACCAGCTCGGTGACGAACTGGCGGGCCTGCTCCTCGGGGATGGCGCCGGTGAACTCGGCGACCAGCTGCCCCTGCCACACGGCCTTGACCGCCGGGATGCCCTGCACCCGCAGGCCCTGCGCCAGCGCGGGGTTGGCGTCGACGTCGACCTTGGCCAGCACCCACGAGCCGCCGCCCTCGGCGGCCAGCCGCTCGAGGACCGGGGACAGCTGCTTGCACGGCCCGCACCACTCGGCCCACAGGTCGAGGACGACCGGCACCTGGAAGGAGCGGTCGAGGACCTCGGTCTGGAAGGTGGCCTCGGTGACGTCCACGACGGCCGAGCCGGGGGCACCCGCCGTCGCGGCGGCGCTCGGGGGCGGGGCGGCCTGGGCCCGAGCGGCGGCCTCGGAGCGCGCCTTGACGGCGGCGAGGTCGACCGCACCGGCCAGGGAGGCGGCCAGCTGTGCCTGCTGGGCCTGCGCGCGCGGGTCGGGGCGTCCGGGACGGGTGGGCTGCATGCCGTCCATGATCCCACCGGCGGGCCGGTGTGGTGTCAGCCCTCGGCGGACGGGGCCGGATCGACCTCCGCGACGTCGCCGGCGCCCAGGCGCACCCGCCGGAGCAGCGCGAACAGCGTCTCCTGCTCGGCCTCGGGCAGGTCGCCCAGACCGAAGTCGAGCGCCATGAGCTGACCGGTGGCCACCTCGACGACCTCGCGGCCGCGGTCGGTGATCCCGGCCAGGACGCCGCGGCCGTCGGCGGGGTTGGGCCGGCGGTCGACGAAGCCGGCCGCCACCAGCCGGTCGATGGCGTTGGTGACGCTCGTCGGGTGCACCATCAGCCGGCTGCCGATCACCTTGAGCGGCAGCTGCCCGGTGCGGCTGAAGGTCAGCAGCACGAGGACCTCGTAGCGGGCGAAGGTCAACCCGTGCGGGCGCAGCACCTCGTCGAAGCGGGCCAGCAGGATCTGCTGGACCCGGAACACCGACGTCGCCGCGCGCATCGCCGAGGCGGGGCCGAAGCGCTGCTCCCAGGTCTCCCCCGCCCGCTCGATCGGGTCGAACGGCAGCCCCAGCGCCCGGACCATGCGCCCGACGCTACCTGCCTCCTGCCGCGCCCCCACCCCTGACGCCGACGCTGTCATTCGGACGCGTCACGTCGACCTGCTGCGGTCTCGGCCGCTCCGAGACGGCACCATGTCGACAACGGGCGCCGTGCCTGTGGACGGCGTCAGCGGGGCACGGGCCAGCTCCGCCATCCTCCGGCGGTGCCCATCCGACCCGTCCGACCCGCCCGGCTGCACGGCCGGGTCTTCCGCGGCTCGTCCCAGGTCGCCGCCGGTCGCCTGACCCGGGCGCAGCTGCGCAGCACCGCCTGGCAGCGCCTCTTCCGCGACGTCTACGCGTGCTCGTCGGTCGCGGTCACCCACGAGGTGCGCGCCGGCGCGGCGGCCCTGCTGCTCGTGCCGGGCGCGGTGGTCTCCGGCCGGAGCGCCGCCGTCCTCTGGGGCGTGGACGCCGCCGGACCGAACGCCGACGTCGAGCTCACCGTCCCGCCCGGGTCGTCGGCGTCGACGGCACCCGGCGTCCGGGTCCGCCGGCGGGCCCTCTCGGCGGACGAGGTGACCACCCGCCGCGGGGTCCCGGTGACGACCGCGGAGACCACCGCGGTCGACGTCGGCCGCGGCCCCGGACCGCTGGAGGAGTCGGTCGCGCTCGTCGACGCCCTGGTCGCGTCCCGGGTGACCGACCTGGCCGCCGTCCGGACGGCCACGGCAGCCGCGAGCGGACCCGGCTGCCGGCGCGCGCGGCGCGTCGCCGGCCTGGCCGACGGGCTGGCCGGCTCACCGCAGGAGACCCGGCTGCGGCTCCTGCTGCACGGCGCCCGCCTCCCCCGGCCGGTCGCCCAGCACACCGTGCTCGACAGCGACGGACGGTTCGTGGCCCGGGTGGACTTCGCGTGGCCGGAGCAGCGGTTGGCCGTCGAGTACGAGGGCCGGTGGCACGGCCGTCCGCAGCAAGTGGCAGCGGACCGGGCCCGGCTCAACCGGCTCACCGCGGCCGGGTGGCGGGTCGTGTTCGTGACCGCCGATGACCTGCGGGAGCCGGACCTGCTCGTCGCCCGCCTCGCCGCCGCGCTGACGACGACGCCGGTCGTCGACCTGTGGTCGCCTCGCGGGCGCTGAGACAGCCGCAGGTCGACGACCGGCGCTGTCACCGCCGTGGGCGGCCTCAGGCGGCGGGGCGCAGGCGGGGCACCTCGCGGACGCCGAACACCTCGCGCAGCGCCACCTGCGCGGCGTTGTCGCCGCAGGCGCCGTGCACCGCGGGCCCGGGCGGGGTGGCCGAGGACGCGAGGTACACGCCGTCGACCGGCGTCTTGTACGTGTTCCACCGCGGCACCGGGCGGAACAGCATCTGCCGCAGCGTGGCCTGGCCGTTGGAGATGTCCCCGCCGATGTACACCGGGTTCCACGCCTCCATCTGGACGGCGTTCTTGGTGACCCGGTCGACGACCGTGTCCTTGAAGCCCGGCGCGAACCGCTCGATCTGGTCCTCGATGGCCGCGGTCATGTCGACGTCGGAGCCGTGCGGCACGTGCACGTAGGCCCAGAAGACGTGCCCACCCTCGGGGGCGCGGGTCGGGTCGGGCACGGTCGGCTGGACGGCGAGCACGTACGGGCGCTCCGCGGCCCGCCCCTGGTTCGGGGCCCGCTCGCCGGCGATCGTCTCCTCCAGCGTCCCGGCGACGTGCAGCGTGCCGGCCCGCCGGACGTCGGGGTTGGTCCACGGCACCGGCTCGGACAGGATCCAGTCGATCTTGAACACGCCGGCGCCGTGCCGGTACCGCCGCACCCACCGCCGGTAACCCTCGTTCACGCGGTCGCCGGCCATCGACACGAACGCCTCCGGCGAGGTGTCCAGCAGCACCGCCGGGACGCCGTCGAACTCGCGCAGGTCCGTGACCAGGTGCCCGGTGACCACCTCGCCGCCCTGCTGCTCCAGCGCGGTGACCATCGCGTCGGCGAGGTTCTGCGACCCGCCCTCGACCAGCGGCCACCCGACGTGGTGGCCGAGCATCGTCAGCAGCATCCCGAGCGCGGACGTCAGCGGCTGGCTGAGGTCCAGCATGCCGTGCGCGGCGGCCCCGCCCAGCAGCGCGCGGGCCTCCTCGGTGCGGAAGTACCGGTGCGCCAGCCAGCTCACGTTGGGCAGCCCGTTGAGCCCGAAGTGCACGATCTGCGGCACGCTGCGGGTCGGCAGCCGCCGCAGCCGGCTGGTCAGGAAGAAGTCGACGACGTCCTGCCCGTGCTCCACCAGCGGCTCGAACAGCCGGCGGTAGGCCGCGCCGTCGGGCCCGAGCGCGTCGGCGGTCTCCTCCAGCGAGTGGTACTGGACCGCGGCCCGACCGCCGTCGAGCGGGTGCGCGAAGTTGACCTCCGGCTGCACCAGCCGCACGCCGCGGCTGGGCAGGTCGAACTCGCGGAAGAACGGCGCCGCCGCGGCCATCGGCTGCACGATCGAGCAGACGTCGTGCCGGTACCCGGGCCGCATGAGCTCCTCGGTCCGCATGCCGCCGCCGGGCCTGTCCGCGGCCTCCACCACCTGCACGCGCAGGCCGGCGGCGGCCAGCCGGAGGGCGGCGGCCAGGCCGTTCGGCCCGGCCCCGACGACGACGGCGTCCGGCTTCCCGTTCACCGGGCCAGTCTGCCCGGGGCAGGTCAGAGCTGCGCGAGGAGCCGGTCGGCCGCGCGGTAGGGGTCGGTCTCCCCCGCCACCACCTCGTCGGCGAGCGCGGCCAGCGCCGCGGACCCGCGCACCTCGCCGATCCGCTCGCGCAGCCCGGCCAGCGCGATCGCCTCGATCTCCCGGGCGGCCCGCTCGGCCCGGCGGCGGACGCCCTCCCCGGCGTCGGCGAGCCAGCGGCGGTGCGCCTCGACCTCGGCGAGGACGCGGTCGATCCCCTCGTCACGCGCGGCCACGGTCCGCACGATCGGCGGCCTCCACGCGCCCGGACCGGCGTGCCGCCCGCCGAGGGACTGCACGTACCGCAGGTCCCGCACGGTCTGGTCGGCGCCGTCGCGGTCGGCCTTGTTGACGACGAACACGTCGGCCACCTCGAGGATCCCGGCCTTCGCCGCCTGGATGCCGTCGCCCATGCCCGGCGCCACGAGCACCAGCGTCGTGTCGGCCAGCGAGGCGATCTCCAGCTCCGACTGCCCGACGCCGACGGTCTCCACCAGCACGACGTCGCAGCCGGCCGCGTCGAGCACCCGCAGTGCCTGCGGCGTCGCCCAGGCCAGCCCGCCGAGGTGCCCGCGGGAGGCCATCGACCGGATGTAGACGCCGGGGTCGCCAGCGTGGTCCTGCATCCGCACCCGGTCGCCGAGCAGCGCTCCGCCGGAGAACGGCGACGACGGGTCGACGGCGAGCACGCCCACGCGCCTCCCGGCCGCCCGCAGCGCGCGCACCAGCGCCGTCGTCGTCGTGGACTTGCCCACGCCCGGGGAGCCGGTCAGGCCGATCACCTGCGCGTGCCCGGTGTGCGGGGCCAGCGCGGCGGCGACCTGGCGCAGCACCGGGCTCGCGTCCTCGACCAGCGAGATCAGCCGGGCCACCGCGCGGGCCTCGCCGTCGCGCGCGCGGGCGACCAGGTCGGGGACGTCGACAGCGCGCCGGCCCCGCCGCCCGCGGGGGGCGACGGGGCCGGGCGTCCGGACAGCCGTCCCCTGCGGGGACTCGGTCACGCCTTCGCGGGCACGTGCAGGATCAGCGCGTCGCCCTGGCCACCACCGCCGCACAGCGCGGCGGCGCCGACGCCGCCACCGCGGCGGCGCAGCTCGAGCGCGACGTCGAGCACGATGCGGGCGCCGCTCATGCCGATCGGGTGGCCGAGGGCGATCGCGCCGCCGTTGGGGTTGACCTTCTCCGGGTCGATGCCGAGCTCCCGGGTCGAGACGAGGGCGACCGCGGCGAAGGCCTCGTTGAACTCGACCAGGTCGAGGTCCTTGGGGTCGATGCCCTCCCGCTCGCAGGCCCGCTGGACCGCGCGCGAGGGCTGGCTCTGCAGGGTGGCGTCCGGCCCGGCGACGACGCCGTGGGCGCCGATCTCGGCGATCGGGGTGATGCCCAGCTCCGCGGCCTTCTCCGCGCTCATGACCACGACCGCGCACGCGCCGTCGGAGATCTGCGAGGCGGTGCCGGCGGTGATGGTGCCGTCCTTGGCGAAGGCCGGCTTGAGCCGCGCGAGGGTCTCGACGGTCGTGTCGGCGCGGACGCCCTCGTCGTCGCGGAACTCGATCGGGTCGCCCTTGCGCTGCGGGACGAGGACGGGGGTGATCGCCTCGTCGAAGACGCCGTTCTTCCCCGCCCGGGCGGCCTTCTGGTGGCTCTCCGCGGCGAAGGCGTCCTGCTCCTCGCGGGTCAGGTCGTACCGGCTGTTCGCCTGCTCCGTGAGGGCGCCCATGGCGACCTGGTCGAAGGTGTCCGACAGCCCGTCGTGGGCCATCGCGTCCACGAGGGTGGTGTTCCCGTACTTGGTGCCGGTGCGGGAGTTGGGCAGCAGGTGCGGCGCCTGGGTCATCGACTCCTGGCCGCCGGCCACGACGACGTCGAACTCCCCTGCGCGGATGAGCTGGTCGGCCAGCGCGATGGCACTGAGGCCGGACAGGCACACCTTGTTGACGGTGATGGCCGGGACCGTCATGGGGATGCCGGCGGCGACGGCGGCCGGACGCGCCGGGTTCTGGCCGGCGCCGGCCTGCAGCACCTGACCCATGATCACGTACTCGACCTGGTCGCCCGAGATGCCGGCGCGCTCCAGGGCGGCCTTGATGGCGATGCCACCGAGGTCGGCGGCGGAGAAGTCCTTGAGGGAGCCGAGGAGCCGACCCATGGGGGTCCGGGCGCCGCTGACGATGACCGAGCGGGACATGCTGCCTCCAGTGCGGGTCGCCGACGCTGGCGACCGCGGGTCGGGCCGCGCCGGGCGGACGGGTCGCGGCGGTCGGGCTGCCGGACAGGATAGATCGGTTCTCCAACCGGGGTCGACGGCCAGCTCGGGGGGTGTGGGGCACCGACCGGGTCAGCCGCGCCGTGCTGGCCGCCGCCGTCCCGCCGTACCTGTACAGGAGCGAGGACGACCCCGACGGCGGGCTCGACGACGCCACCATCGAGCAGTTCCAGTAGGGCGGACTTCTCCACCCCCGGGCGGGCAGCGCCTGCTCGAGAGCCCGGCGGTCAGCGAGGCGCAGCGGCAGTACCCGCCGCAGATCGCCGCGTTCGGGTCGCCGAAGGGCACGGTCGACTGCATCACCGCGTTCGGCCGCACCGACTTCCGGGCCGACGTCGCGAAGGTCACCGTCCCCACGCCGGTGAGCCACGGCGACAGCGACGCGATCGTCCCGTTCGAGGTGAGCGGCACGCGCGCGCACGAGGCGATCGCCGGCAGCGAGCTGGTCGTCATCGAGGGCGGCCCGCACGGCGTCAACGCGTCGCACGCCGAGGAGTTCGACCGGGCGCTGCTGGACTTCCTCGCGCGCTGACCCCCTCCGCACGGCCGGCCGGGGGCCCGTCGTGGTCGACGGGCCCCGTGGCGTGATGGTGGCCACACCGGGGAGTCGTCTCAGACGTCTTGCGTCAGGATGACGCGGTGACCGCCGACGCGACTGCTCCCGCGGGCCTGCCCGCCGAGCTGTTCACCACCATCGACCACGTGGGCATCGCCGTCCCGGACCTGGACGAGGCGATCGCCTTCTACGCACGGGCCTTCGGCGTGCGCTCGGTCCACGAGGAGACCAACGAGGAGCAGGGCGTCCGCGAGGCGATGCTCGCCGTCGGCTCCGGCGACACCCGCATCCAGCTGCTCGCCCCGCTGACCCCGGAGTCGACGATCGCCAGGTTCATCGGCCGGTCGGGGCCGGGCCTGCAGCAGCTCGCCTTCCGCGTCGACGACGTCGAGGCGGTCAGCGCCACCCTCCGCGAGCGCGGCCTGCGGCTGCTCTACGACACCCCGAAGCGCGGGACGTCGGACAGCCGCGTCAACTTCGTGCACCCCAAGGACGCCGGCGGCGTCCTGGTCGAGCTGGTCGAGCCCGCCCGCGCCCAGCACTGACCACCCGCGGTCGGAGCCACCCGACCTGCGCGCGACCCCTGGGTTACCGGTCGGTAACCTGCCGCGCACCGCCCTACCACCCCTCCGAGCCGACGAAGACCCGGGAGAGACACGTGGACGAGATCAGGGACGCCATCCTCGCCGACCAGCTCAGCGACATCGGCGGTCTGCCGGTGCCGGAGTCCTACCGGGCGGTCCTCGTCCGCAAGGACGAGCAGGACATGTTCGCGGGGATGCCGACCAAGGAGAAGGACCCGCGCAAGTCGCTGCACGTGGAGGAGGTCGCCACCCCCGAGCTCGGCCCGGGCGAGGCGATCGTGGCCGTCATGGCCTCCTCGGTGAACTACAACACCGTCTGGACCTCGATCTTCGAGCCGGTCTCCACCTTCGGGTTCCTCGAGCGCTACGGCCGGCAGAACGACCTGACCAAGCGGCACGACCTGCCCTACCACGTGGTCGGCTCCGACCTGGCCGGCGTCGTGCTGCGGGTGGGCCCGGGCGTGAACAAGTGGAAGCCCGGCGACGAGGTCGTGGCGCACTGCCTGTCGGTGGAGCTGGAGGACCCGGCCGGCCACGACGACACGATGATGGACCCGCAGCAGCGGATCTGGGGCTTCGAGACCAACTTCGGCGGCCTCGCCGAGCTGGCGCTGGTCAAGAGCAACCAGCTCATGCCCAAGCCCGCGCACCTGTCCTGGGAGGAGGCGGCCGCCCCCGGGCTGGTCAACTCCACCGCCTACCGGCAGCTGGTGTCCCGCAACGGCGCGGGGATGAAGCAGGGCGACGTCGTCCTGATCTGGGGCGCCTCGGGCGGGCTGGGCTCCTACGCCACCCAGATGGCCCTCAACGGCGGCGCGATCCCCGTGTGCGTGGTCTCCAGCCCGGAGAAGGCCGACATCGTCCGCTCGATGGGCGCCGAGCTGGTCATCGACCGGTCCGCCGAGGGCTACCGGTTCTGGAAGGACGAGGACACCCAGGACCCGAGGGAGTGGCAGCGGTTCGGCAAGCGGATCCGCGAGCTGACCGGCGGCGACGACGTCGACATCGTCTTCGAGCACCCCGGCCGGGAGACCTTCGGCGCCAGCGTCTACGTCGCCAAGAAGGGCGGCACGATCGTCACCTGCGCCTCCACCAGCGGCTACATGCACTCCTACGACAACCGCTACCTGTGGATGAACCTCAAGCGGATCGTCGGGTCGCACTTCGCCAACTACAAGGAGGCGTGGGAGGCCAACCGGCTCATCGACAAGGGGCTGATCCACCCGACCCTGTCGAGGACCTACGCGATGGACGAGGTCGGCCAGGCGGCCTACGACGTCCACCACAACCTCCACCAGGGCAAGGTCGGCGTGCTGACCCTCGCCCCGCAGGAGGGCCTCGGCGTCAAGGACGCCGAGAAGCGGGAGAGGCACCTGCCCGCGATCAACCGCTTCCGCGGCGTCTGAGAGAACCCCGGACGGGGGTGCCCGGACGCCGGCAGGCGTCCGGGCACCCTGGGGGGAGCCGCCTCGTTGTCCGACGGGGCGCCGTCCGGGGCCCACCGGCACCACCCGGGGCGCACACGCCGAACGGCCGGACCCGCCTCGACACGCTGACGACCCTCCCCCGACTCTGCGAGGATGACCCGCATGACCGATCCCCGCCGCGACCTGCTGCCGATGCGCGAGGCCCAGCACTCGTTCGACGTGGTGCTGCGGGGTTACGACCGCCACCAGGTGGCCGAGACCATCGAGCGCCTCGAGGCCGACATCCGGGTCGCGCTCGCCGACCGGGACGCCGCGGCCGCCCGGGTCAGCGAGCTGGCCGGCCAGCTCTCGGCGATGCACGGGGAGATCGACCAGCTGCGCCGGAAGGCCGCGTCCTCCGGCCCGGCCACGTTCGAGAACATGAGCGAGCGCATCTCGCACATGCTCCGCCTGGCCGAGGAGGAGGCCGCCGACATCCGCGCGACCGCCGAGCAGGAGGCCCGGGCGCTGCGGGAGCAGACCGCCGCCGAGGAGCGCGCGATGCTCGAGCGGCACGCGGCCGGGCGGGCCGAGGTGGAGCGGATGCTCGCCGAGGCCCGCCAGAACGCCGAGCAGATCGCCAGCAAGGCGCAGATCCGCGCCGACGAGCTGGTGGCCAAGGCGCAGGAGAAGGTCGCCCGGCTCGACGCGGAGTCGCAGGCCCGCCGCGCCAAGGTCGAGGAGGACTTCGAGATCGCGCAGCGCGCCCGCCGCGCCGAGGCCGCGCGGATCGAGGAGGAGCGCGACCAGCAGTCGGTGCGGGCCGCGCAGGAGCGCGTCGCCGCCGCCGAGGCGCACGCGGCGGGCGTCGTCGCCGACGCCGAGGCCTCCGCCGCCGCCGTCCGCCGGGTGCGCGACGAGCTCGCTGCCCGGCTCAACGAGGCCCGACGGGTGCTGTCCACCCTGCCGGACCTGGCCGACCGGCCCCAGCAGCAGCGCCCGGGCCCGCCGGCGCAGCAGGCCGCCCGCCCGCCGGCCCCGGCGCCCCAGCCCGCCGCGCAGCCGGTTCCCCAGCCGGCGGCCTCGGCCCCGCAGTCGTCGCCGCAGGAGCAGCAGCCCGCGGCCCGCCGGGACGCCGACGGCACGCGGGCCGCGGTGCCGCCGGCCGTCGGCCGTCCCGCCGGGGAGCCGCAGACGCTCGTGCAGCCCGCCGTCGGCCCGCAGACGGCCGTGCAGCGCACCGTCGGCCCGCAGAGCGGCGGGCAGCCGGCGGCGCCGCGCCCGACCCCGCACGTCCGGCGCGCCGAGGCCCCGGCCGGAGAGGCCGCCGCCGCCCGGCAGCCCACGCGGCCGTCGTCGCCGCAGACGCTGCCCGCCGTGCAGCCGGCGGCCGGGCAGGAGTCCGCGTCCGGCCGGCCGTCGGTGGCCGAGACCCAGCAGATCCGCCCGGTGCACACCGCGAGCCAGGAGGAGGGCCGGCACGGCGGCGGGTCGAGCCGCGCCGAGCAGCCGTCCCCCGACGGCGCCCCGGAGCCCCAGGGCCCGCAGACCGCGGTGCAGCCGGCCGTCCGCAGCGGCGACACCGGCGGCCAGCCCGCCGTCCCCAGGCGTCCCTGACCTGCTGCCCGGCGCGCCGCGGCCCGCCGGGCGCTCGCCGACGCCGTCGGCGGGGCGCCGGTGCCCGCGGACCCGGAGGCCACCGAGCGGCTGCGGGCGTGGCTCGCCGCACAGCTGCCGCCCTTCGCCCCGGACGACGTCGAGGTGACCGACGCCGGGGTGCTCGTGTCGTCCCGCCACGCCTCCGCGCCGGAGACCCCGGTGACCACCGCCTGGCGGCGCGCCCGGCGGACCCCACGGGTGTGGGCCGCGGACCCGCGAGGTAGACGTCGGGTCATCCCCTGACGACAGCGGGTCCGAGCCTGCACCGGGAGGCGGAAGTGAGCAGGACGAGCCGGGTCCTGGCGGTGGTGGCCCTGACCGCGGCGGTGGCGGGGCTGCCCGCCGGCCCGGCGGCCGCGGACGACGGCGGCCTGCTCCGGCTCGCGCACCTGTCCCCCGACACCCCCGCCGTCGACGTCTACGTCGACCCGGTCGCCGGCCCCGCGGCCGGCCAGGTCTTCCCCGCGGTCGGCTACGGCGCGGTGTCGGACTACCGACCGCTCCCGGCCGGCGCCTACGCGGTCAGCATGCGCGCGGCCGGCGCGGACCCGCAGAGCCCGCCGGTGCTGTCGACGACGGTGCAGGTCGCCGCGGACAGCGCGCACACCGTGGCCGGCGTCGGCCCCTTCGCCGACCTGGGCCTCGAGGTGCTCGACGACGACCTCACCCCGCCGCCGCCGGGCACCGCGCGCCTGCGGGTCGTCGCCGCGGCGGCCGGCGCGCAGACCCTCGACGTCGCCGTCCCCGGCGGGCCGTCGCTGGCCACCGGCCTGGGCTTCGCCGACACGACCGGCTACGTCGACGTCCCCGCGGGCGCCACGGCGGTCACCGTGACGCCACAGGGCGGCCGGGCCACGGACCTCCCGGTGCAGGTCGACGCCGGCTCGGTGTACAGCGTGCTGGTGCTCGACCGGGCCGGCGGCGGGCTGACCGTCCGCACCACGCTCGACGCCGCCGGCCCCGGGGTCGTCCCCTCGGGCGGGGTGGAGGCCGGCGCCGGTGGCGCGGCCGACGCCTCCTCGCTGCCCGCCCTGGTCGCGACCGCGGCCGCCGTCCTCGCCGCCGCCGCGGCCCTGTTCCTGCCCACCGCGCGGCGGACGGCGACCGGCGCCGCTCCGGGCCGGCACGCCGCGGGTCACCGGCGTCGACGACCCGGCCGGCCGCCCACCACCGCGCACGCCGGTCCCGGCACCGCGCGCCCCGGAGCCGCGCGGGCCTGCTGCGGCCGGCGCTGGCCGTCCCCGCCCTCGTCGCGGGGGTGGTCGTGCTGCGGGGGCCGGCCGCTCCCCCGCCGGCCGCCGCCGGCACGCCGACCGCCACGGTCTCAGGGCCGGTCGTGCTCGCGCAGCGGTCGGCTCCCGCGGCCGCGCCGCCGGTCCGGGTGCGGGCGCCGGCCATCGGTCTCGACAGCGGGCTGGTCGACCTCGGCCTCGACGCCACCGGCGCGCTGGCGGCCCCGGCCGACCCGGCGGCGGCCGGCTGGTACACCGGCGGCCCGGCGCCGGGTGACGTCGGCCCGGCGGTGCTGGCCGGGCACGTCGACTCCCGCAGCGGCCCGGCGGTCTTCTGGCGCCTGCGCGAGCTCGCCCCCGGGGACGAGGTGCTCGTCGACCGCGCCGACGGCAGCACCGTCGCGTTCACCGTCAGCCGGGTCGAGCGGCACCCGAAGGACGCCTTCCCCACCGCGGCCGTGTACGGGCCGACGGCGGACGCCCAGCTGCGGCTGGTCACCTGCGGCGGCGACTTCGACCGCTCGGCGCGCAGCTACGAGGACAACGTCGTCGTCTTCGCGACCGCGAGGTGAGGGAACGGCCTCCTCGCAGGGGCCCGCCGCGGGCCGGCGAGCGGTGTGGGGCGAGGAGGTCCTCCGTCAGCGGCGGCGGTCGCGGGCCTGCCAGCAGGCGGTATGCCAGTGTCGGCGCAGGTCGGCGGCGGAGTCGGTGTCCCAGGGCTCCAGGTCCGAGTCGCGGGCGTAGGCCGGCCAGCTGACCACGTGCGGGGTGCCCGGCCGGATCTCCTGGTCGCAGCCCGGGCAGCGGTAGGGCTTGGTGCTCGCCGCCCCGGTCAGCCGGCGGACGACCCAGTCGCCGTCGGCGGCCTCCTCGACCTCCTCGCTCCGACGCGCGAGCGGGGGGCGGCCGGCCGGCCGCCCCCCGCTGCGTCGTCCCCTGCGGGGCACCTCAGCGCCGGGAGTAGTCCCGGAACCCGCGGCCGGTCTTGCGGCCCAGGTAGCCGGCGGTGACCAGGTGCTCGAGCAGCGGCGCGGGCGCGAACCCGGGCTCGCGGAACTCGGTGTACAGCTCGCGCTCGATGGCCAGCGACACGTCGAGGCCGACGACGTCGAGCAGCTCGAACGGGCCCATCGGGTAGCCGCAGCCGACCTTCATGGCGGCGTCGATGTCGTCGGCGGTCGCGTAGTGCGCCTCGAGCATCTTCACCGCGTCGTTCAGGTACGGGAACAGCAGCGCGTTGACGATGAACCCGGCCCGGTCCGTGCAGGACACCGCGTGCTTGCCGAGCTGCGCGCAGACCGCGTGGGCGGTGGCCGCGACGTCGGGGGCGGTGGCGATGGTGCTGACCACCTCGACCAGCTTCATCACCGGCGCGGGGTTGAAGAAGTGCAGGCCGACGACGTCGGCGGGGCGCTCGCTGGCCTTGGCGCACTCGATGACCGGCAGGCTCGACGTCGTCGTGGCCAGCACCGCGCCGGGCTTGCAGATCTCGCCGAGGTTGGCGAACAGCGCCTGCTTGGTGGCCAGGTGCTCGACGACGGCCTCGATGACCAGGTCGACGTCGGCGAGGTCGTCCAGCGACGCCGTCCCGGTGACCCGGGCGAGCACCTCGTCCCGGCCGGCCTCGTCGAGCCGCCCGCGCGCGACCTGCTTGTCCAGCGACCTGCGCAGCGCGGTGTGCACGGCCTCGACCTTGTCGAGGGTGCGGGCCACGAAGACGACTTCGTAGCCGCCCTTGGCGGCGACCTCGACGATGCCGGTGGCCATCGTCCCGGAGCCGACGACGCCGATCTTCGACACGGGGCGGGCGCCCTCGGCGGCGCCGCCGGCGGCCGGGGTGCGCTCGTCGGGCACGACCTCGGCGGAGCCGGGCGCGGCGTAGGTGTAGAAGCCGCGGCCGGACTTCCGGCCCAGCAGGCCCGCGGTCATCATCTGCTTGATGACCGGGCTGGGCGCGTGCAGCCGGTTGCGCGACTGCTTGTACATCGTGTCGAGGATCTCGTAGGCGGTGTCGATCCCGATGAGGTCCATGAGCGCGAGCGGGCCCATCGGCAGGCCGCAGCCCAGCCGCATGGCGGCGTCGATGTCCTCGCGGCTGGCGTAGCGGTTCTCGTACATGGAGACCGCGTGGTTGAGGTAGCCGAACAGCAGCGCGTTGGCGATGAAGCCGGCCTTGTCGCCGATGGTCACGTCGACCTTGCCCAGCCGCTCGGCCAGGGCCTCGACGTCCTCGATGACCGCGGGCTCGGTGACGACGGTCCGCACGACCTCGACCAGCTTCATGACCGGCGCCGGGTTGAAGAAGTGCATCCCGATGACCTTGCTCGGCCGGCCGGTGGCCACCGACAGCTCGGTCACCGACAGGCTGGAGGTGTTGGTCGCGAGGATGGTGTCCGGCGGGCAGATCTTGTCCAGCTTCGCGAACAGCTCGGCCTTGAGCTCCATCCGCTCCGGGACGGCCTCGATGACCAGCTCCGCGACGGCGAGGTCCTCCAGCGACGTGGTGAAGCGGATCCGCCCGAGGATCGCCTCGCGCTCGGCCTCGTCGAGCTTGCCGCGCGCGACCGCTTTCCCGGTGGACTGCTCGACGTGCCCGCGGCCGCGGGCCAGCGCGTCGTCGCCGACCTCCACGGCTGTCACGGACAGGCCCGCGCGGGCCAGCACCTCGGCGATGCCCGCACCCATGGTGCCCAGGCCCACCACGCCGACCTCGGTCAGTTCTCTGGCCACGCTGCCATCTCCTCCCGTGCGTTGACCGGGGCAGTCTCCCACCCGGACGGCCCGCGTCCGCTACCGGCCGGTAGGTCCCTCCCTGGCCCCGTCCAGGGTGCCGCCCCGAGCTCGCGAAGGGTGGGGAGGACGGGGTCCTCACGCGGTGGGTGGCGGTCTCAGAACAGGCGCTGGGTGGGGTCGTCGGTGCCCTTGAGGACGGCGTAGTCGACGGTCACGCACTCGATGCCGCGGTCGCCGGCGAGCACCCGCGCCTGCGGCTTGATCTCCTGCGCGGCGAACACGCCCTTGACCGGGGCCAGCAGGGGGTCGCGGTTGAGCAGCTCGAGGTAGCGGGTCAGCTGCTCGACGCCGTCGATCTCGCCGCGCCGCTTGACCTCCACGGCGACGGTGCGCCCGTCGGCGTCGCGGCAGAGCAGGTCGACCGGGCCGATCGCCGTCGGGTACTCGCGGCGGACCAGCGACCAGCCCTGCCCGAAGGTCTCCACGTGCAGCGCGAGCAGCCGCTGCAGCTCGGCCTCGACGCCGTCCTTCTGCAGGCCGGGGTCCACGCCCAGCTCGTGCGCGGAGTCGTGCTCGACCGACTCGATGGTGATGACCAGCTGCTCACCGGCCTTGTTGGTGACCGTCCAGGTGCCGGACCCGTCGACGAGCTCGTCCCGGAGCGTGCACGGCGGGCTCATCCAGTTCAGCGGCTTGTAGGCGCGGTCGTCGGCGTGCACCGACACCGAGCCGTCGGCCTTGACCAGCAGCAGCCGCGAGGCCATGGGCAGGTGGGCGGTCAGCCGCCCGATGTAGTCGACCGAGCAGCGGGCGATGACCAGACGCACGGGGGCCGACGGTACCGGTCCGGTCACGACGGGAACCGCCGAGCCGGGTCGCGCGTCGCAGGACCGTGACGACGACGTCGACGGTGCGCGCGGCCGCGCTGCTGGCCGGTGCGCTGGCGCTGGCCGGGTGCGCGCAGGACGGGACCGACGCCGCGGCGCCGTCGCCCGACCCCCTGCCCGCGGGGCCCGTGCTGCAGGTCGAGCACACCGGCGGCTTCGTGCCCGCGGAGGACCTGGCCACCCGCCTGCCGCTGGTCACCGTCTACGGCGACGGCCGGGTGTTCACCGAGGGTCCGCAGATCGAGATCTGGCCCTCGCCCGCGCTGCCGAACGTGCAGGTGACCGAGGTCGGCGAGGCCACCGTCCGCGACCTGCTCGACCGCGCCGTCGACGCCGGGGTGACGGAGGACGCCGACCTCGGCGAGCCGCCGGTCGCCGACGCGCCCACCACCCGCATCACCCTGACCACCGGCGAGGGCACCGCGGTCCGCGAGGTGTACGCCCTGGCCGAGACCCCCGACGGGTCGCTGACCCCGGAGCAGGCCGAGGCCCGCGGGCGGCTGCAGGACCTCGTCGACGAGCTCACCGGCCTGGCCGCCGCGGGCCCGGCGGAGTCCTACGTGCCGCAGACGGTCGCCGCGGTGGTCCAGCCCCACACCGGCGGCGACCCGGAGTTCCCCCAGCCCGACGTCGCCTGGCCGGGTCCCGGGCTGCCCGGCACGCCGCTGGGCGCCGGGCTGACCTGCGTGAGCGCCACCGGGCAGCAGGCGGCCGACGTGCTCGCGGCCGCCGCGACGGCGAACGTGCTCACGCCGTGGGCCACCCCCGACGGCGCCCGCTGGTCGATCGCGTTCCGGCCGGTGCTCCCGCACGAGACCGGCTGCGCCGACCTGACCGGGTGACCCGGCCTCAGTCGGTCCAGGCCGGCGGGCGCTTCTCCAGGAACGACCGCATGCCCTCGCGGGCGCCGTCGATCTGGCTGGCCGACGCCATCACCTCGACGGCGACGGCGTAGGCGTCCCGCTCGGTCCGGTCGAGCTGGGCGTACATCGTCCGCTTGCCCCACGCCTTGCTCGCCCGCGAGCCGCGGGTGGCCCGGGCCACGAGCTCGTCGACGGCGGCGTCGAGTTCGCCGTCGGGAACGACCCGGTTGACCAGCCCCCAGTCCAGCGCGGTCCGCGCGTCGATGACGTCGCCGGTGAGCGCCAGCTCCATCGCCCGCTTGCGGCCGACGTTGCGGGCGATCGCCACCATCGGCGTGTGGCAGAACCAGCCGCCCTTCCCGCCCGGGGCGGCGAAGCCGGCCGACTCCGCGGCCACCGCGAGGTCGCAGGAGGCGACCAGCTGGCAGCCCGCGGCGGTGGCCAGGGCGTGCACCCGCGCGACGACGACCTGCGGCACGTCCTGCAGCGTCTGCACCAGCTCGGTGCACAGGGCGAGCAGGCTGCGGACCTCGGTCACCGGCCGGTCGACGACGTCCCGGAAGTCGTGCCCGGCGCTGAACACCGGCCCCTCCGCGCCGAGGACGATGCCCGCCGCGTCGCTGCCGCCGGCGTCGGTGACGGCGGCCAGCAGCTGGGTGAGGTGGTCGCGGGACAGCGCGTTGCGCCGCTGCGGGCGGCACATGGTGATGCGGACGACGTCGCCGTCGCGCTCGACGCGGGGAGCTCCCTCGGCGGTCACGTGACCGACCTCACCACGGGTGGCCGGTCGGGGGCAACGCGGCTGGGGACGCTGGAGGGGTGGACGCCGAGGAGGTCACCGACACCGCGCCCCGCGCCGCCGGGCGGACGCTGTTCACGCAGGGCTGGCGGGACGTCGCCTTCCTGCACTGGGCGGTCGACCCGGACGTCGTCGCGCCGCTGCTGCCGCCGGGCACCCGGCCGGACACCACCCCGGACGGGCGCAGCTGGGTGGGGCTGGTGCCCTTCCGCATGCGCCGCATCGGCGTCCTCGGCTCGCCCGGCCTGCCCTACGTCGGCTCGTTCCTCGAGACCAACGTGCGCCTGTACTCCGTGGACGGGGAGGGCCGGCGCGGCGTCGTCTTCGCGTCCCTCGACGCCGACCGGCTGCTCCCGGTCCTGGTCGCCCGCGCCGCGGGGCTGCCCTACCTGTGGTCGCGGATGCGCCTGACCCGCGACGGCGACCTGCTGACCTACACCAGCCGGCGGCGCTGGCCCGGGCCGCGCGGCGCCGGCGGCCGGATCGAGGTGCGGGTGGGTCCGCGGCTGGAGCGGCCCGGTCCGCTGGAGCGCTTCCTCACCGGCCGCTGGGGGCTGCACCAGACGAGCCGGGGCCGCACGCGCTACTGGCCCAACGAGCACCCGGCCTGGCCGCTGCACCGCGCCGAGCTCCTGACCTGGGACGGCGACCTGCTCGCCGCGGCCGGGCTGCCCGGCGTCGGCGGCCCGCCGGACAGCGTGCTGTTCTCCCCCGGCGTCGACGTCCGCTTCGGCCCCCGGGTCTGACGCACGGAGCCGTTCCGCAACCCCCTGGGCAAGACGGCGCACAGCCGCGACACTGCCCGGGTGGGAGCACCGCAGCCCGTGGCGACCGCCGGCCCGACGACCGACGACGCCGACGAGGACTGGGTGCACCGCCTGCTCGACCTCGCGCGCGCCCGGCTCGGGATGGACGTCGCCTGGCTGTCGGTGTTCACCGAGGACCGCCAGGAGATCGCCTCGGCCACCGGCGAGCTCGGCGCCATGAACGTCTCCGAGGGCATGTCGATGCCGCTCGAGGAGTCCTTCTGCGTGCGGGTGCTGTCCGGCCAGCTGCCGCCGGTGGTCACCGGCGCCGACCGCAACCCGGTCACCCGCGAGCTCGCGGTCACCCGGCAGCTGGGGATCGGCTCCTACGTCGGCGCCCCGGTGCGCGGCGGGGACCGGCGCCCCCTCGGGATGCTGTGCTGCATCAGCCGGGACGCCGGCGAGCAGCTGGACGGCTCGTCGGTGCGGACGGTGGAGATGCTCGCCGAGCTGATCGGCGAGCGGCTGACCGCCGAGGAGGCCGCCCAGACCGAGCTGGCCGCCCGGCACGCGCGGGTCTGCGACGTCCTGGAGCGGCGCGCGGTGGAGGTGCACGTCCAGCCGGTCGTCGACATGCACAGCGGCACCGTCGTCGCGCACGAGGCGCTGTCCCGCTTCCCCGGCAGCGAGGGCAGCCCGGCGACGCTGTTCGCCGACGCCGCGGTCGTCGGCCTGGGCGTGGAGCTGGAGCTGCTGGCCGTGCACGCCGCCCTGGAGGCCGGGGACCGGCTGCCGCGGGGCCTGCGGCTGGCGGTCAACCTCTCCCCCGAGGCGCTGCTCGCCCCCGAGGTCGGCGAGGCGCTCCTCGAGGGCGTCCGGCGGACGGCGCTGACCGTGGAGATCACCGAGCACAGCCCGATCGCGGACTACGGGCCGGTCCTGGGCGCGCTGGCGCCGCTGCGGGCGGCCGGGATCCGGCTCAGCATCGACGACGCCGGCGCCGGCTACGCGAGCCTGCGGCACATCCTGCGGCTGCGGCCGGACACCATCAAGCTCGACATCGCGCTGGTCAGCGGGGTCGACGTCGACCCGGCGCGGCAGGCGATGACCGCGGCGATGGTGGCCTTCGCCGCCGACACCGGCGCCACGCTGGTGGCCGAGGGCATCGAGACCACCGCCGAGCGCGACGCCCTGCTCTCCCGCGGCGTCCGCTACGGCCAGGGCCACCTGTTCGGCCGGCCGGCGCCGATCTCCTGAGCGAGGACCCCGCCCTCCCCCTCGCGGGCTCGGGGCGGTGCGCTGGACGGGGCCGGGCCGGCGGCTCAGACGGAGGCGGGCACCCGCTCGTCGAGGCCGTTCGCCTCGCGGACCACGTCCACGACCTGGCCCATGATGTCGGTGAGCCCGAAGTCCTTCGGCGTGAACACCCGGGCCACGCCCTGCTCGCGCAGCCGGCGGGCGTCGCTGTCGGGGATGATCCCGCCGACGACGACCGGGACGTCGTCCAGGCCGGCCTCCTGCAGGCCCCGCAGCACCGCCGGCACCACCTGCAGGTGCGAGCCGGAGAGCACCGACAGCCCGACGACGTGCACGTCCTCCTCGATCGCGGCCGAGACGATCTGCGCGGGCGTGAGCCGGATGCCCTGGTAGACCACCTCGAAGCCGGCGTCGCGGGCGCGGACGGCGATCTGCTCCGCGCCGTTGGAGTGCCCGTCGAGGCCGGGCTTGCCGACCAGGAACCGCAGCCGCCCGCCGAGCTCCTCGCCGGTGGCGCGCACCCGCTCGCGGACCCGCGCCAGCGTCTCGTCGGCCTCGCCGCCGCCGGTGGCCGCGGCCACGCCGGTGGGGGCGCGGTACTCGCCGAACACCTCGCGCAGCACGCCCGCCCACTCCCCCGTCGTCACGCCCGCCCGGGCGCACTGCAGGGTCGCCTCCATGAGGTTGACGTCGCTGCCGGCGGCCTCCCGCAGCGCGGCCAGCGCGGCCTCCACCGGCGCCGGGTCGCGCTCGGCCCGCCACTTCCGCACCGCCTCCTGGGCGGCGTTCTCGACGGCGGGGTCGACGACCTGGATGGCGGCGTCGAGGTCGGCCAGCAGCGGGTTGGGCTCGGTGCCCTCGAACCGGTTGACGCCGACGACGACGTCCTCGCCGTTCTCCATCCGGCGCCGCCGCTCGGCCAGCGAGGCGACGAGCTGCCCCTTCATGTAGCCGGACTCGACGGCGGCCACCGCCCCGCCCATCTCCTGCACCCGGGCGATCTCGGCGCGGGCGCCCTCGACCAGCTCGGACACCTTCCGCTCCACGACGACCGACCCGGTGAACAGGTCGTCGTACTCGAGCAGGTCGGTCTCGTAGGCGAGCACCTGCTGCAGCCGCAGCGACCACTGCTGGTCCCACGGCCGGGGCAGGCCCAGCGCCTCGTTCCACGCCGGCAGCTGCACCGCGCGGGCGCGGGCGTCCCTGGACAGCGTGACCGCGAGCATCTCCAGCACGATCCGCTGCACGTTGTTCTCCGGCTGCGCCTCGGTCAGGCCCAGGGAGTTGACCTGCACGCCGTAGCGGAAGCGGCGGTGCCTGGGGTCCTGCACGCCGTAGCGCTCCTGCGTCAGCTCGTCCCAGAGCTGGGTGAAGGCGCGCATCTTGCACATCTCCTCGACGAAGCGGACGCCCGCGTTGACGAAGAAGGAGATGCGCGCGACCACCTCGCCGAAGCGCTCCTGCGGCACCTGGCCGGAGTCGCGCACCGAGTCCAGGACGGCGATCGCGGTGCTCATCGCGTAGGCGATCTCCTGCACCGGCGTCGCCCCGGCCTCCTGCAGGTGGTAGCTGCAGATGTTGATCGGGTTCCACTTCGGCATCGCCGTCACCGTGTAGGCGACCATGTCGGTGATCAGCCGCATCGAGGGCCCGGGCGGGAACACGTAGGTCCCCCGCGACAGGTACTCCTTGATGATGTCGTTCTGCGTCGTCCCGGCGAGCTTCGCGACGTCGTGCCCGTGCTCCTCGGCGACCGCCTGGTAGAGCGCGAGCAGCCACATGGCGGTGGCGTTGATCGTCATCGACGTGTTCATCTCGTCGAGCGGGATGCCGTCGAACAGCGCCCGCATGTCGCCGATGTGCGTCACCGGGACGCCGACCTTGCCGACCTCACCGACGGCGAGCTCGTCGTCGGGGTCGTAGCCGGTCTGCGTCGGCAGGTCGAAGGCGACCGACAGGCCGGTCTGCCCCTTCGCCAGGTTCCGGCGGTAGAGCGCGTTGGACTCGGCCGGCGAGGAGTGGCCGGCGTAGGTGCGCATGACCCAGGGACGGTCGCGCTCCTTCGGCGATGAAGGGAACGGCATGCCAGCGGAGTGTAGGGGTGTTACCGGCCAGTAGCAGCACCGGTCCGGGAGCCCCGCGGTGGCACACTCGGTCGTGTGCGACCGGGCCGGGAGAGGCCCGGACGCCGCCCGCCGAGGGGAGGCGCCGTGCTGCAGCCGGGCAGTCTGAGCTACATCGCCGGGCCGGTCATCGCGATCGTCGTCATGGTGCTGCTGGCCCTCTTCATGCGCTGGGCCTTCGGCGGGAGCCCCACCGGGGGCGTGCGCCGGCGCCGTCCCCCACCCACCGACGACGGTCTGCTCACGCGGGTCGCCACGCTGTCCCGCCGCGAGTCGGCGCTCGCGCTGCGCGCGGTGCTCTCCGACGCCGGGATCCGCTCGACGGTCCGCTTCCCCGAGGCGCACCGCGCCGACGTGCTGGTCTTCCCCGAGGACGCCGCCCGCGCCCGGGCGCTCGCGTCCTCCTTCCCCGCGGCGTAGCCCTCCCGCGGGCTCAGAGGTCGCCCGGGCGCTCGACGCGCTCGATCTGCACGCCCAGGCCGCGCAGCTGCTCGACGAAGTCGGGGTAGCCGCGGTCGACGTGGTGCACGTCCTGCACCTCGGTGACGCCGTCGGACAGCAGCCCGGCCAGCACCAGCCCGGCGCCGGCGCGGATGTCGGTGGCCACCACGGGCGCCGACGACAGCCGCTCCCGCCCGCGCACGACGGCGTGGTGGCCGTCGATGCGCACGTCGGCGCCCAGGCGCACCAGCTCGTTGACGAACATGAACCGGCCCTCGAACACGTTCTCGGTGATCAGGGCCGTGCCGGTAGACACCGCGGCCAGCGCGACCGCCATCGGCTGCAGGTCGGTCGGGAACCCGGGGAACGGCAGCGTGACGACGTCGACCCCGCGCGGCCGCTCGTCCATGGCGATCCGGACGCCGTTCTCGACGACCTCCACGGTGGCGCCGGCGCTGACCAGCTTGTCCAGCGGGACGGCGAGGTGGTCGGGGACGGCCCGCTCGACGACGACGTCGCCGCGGGTCATCACCGCGCCGATCGCCCACGTCCCGGCGACGATGCGGTCGGGCACCGTCGAGTAGGTCACCGGCGACAGCGCGTCGACGCCCTCGACGGTGAGCGTGGAGGTGCCCGCGCCGTCGATGCGGGCGCCCATCGCGGTGAGCATCGAGCAGATGTCGACGATCTCCGGCTCGCGGGCGGCGTTGTCGATGACCGTCGTCCCCTCGGCCAGGACCGCGGCCATGAGCAGGTTCTCCGTGGCGCCGACCGACGGGAAGTCCAGCCAGATCGAGGTGCCCACCAGCCGCGGCGCGGAGGCGACGAGGAAGCCGTGCTCGCTGTGGATCGAGGCGCCGAGCCGCTCCAGGCCGGAGATGTGCATGTCCAGCCCGCGGGAGCCGATCGCGTCGCCGCCGGGCAGCGCCACCCGGGCGCTGCCGCAGCGGGCGACCAGCGGGCCGAGCACGCTGATCGAGGCGCGCATCTTGCGGACCAGGTCGTAGTCGGTCTCGGTGGCGGGGTCCTCCGGCACGTCGACGACGACCCGGCCGCCGCCCCCGGGCTGCCCCGAGCGCTCGTAGCCGACGCCGCAGCCGAGCCGGCGCAGCACCTCGCTCATGATCGCGACGTCGAGGATGTCGGGGACCTCGTCGATCGTCGTCCGCCCGGAGGCCAGGAGCGCGGCCGCCATGAGCTTGAGGGCGCTGTTCTTCGCCCCCGTGACCCGTACCCGGCCCCTGAGGGCGGTGCCGCCGGTCACCTCGAAGCACTGCACCCGACCACCCTACGGCGCGTGCGCGGGCGGCTCCGGGCAGCGTCCCAGGCCGGTGGGCGCGCCCGCAGCAGCGCCTAGGCTGGGCGACCATGACGGTCCGGCTCACCCGCATCTACACGAAGACCGGTGACGCCGGGCAGACGCACCTGGGCGACATGAGCCGGGTGGCCAAGACCGACCCGCGGCTGGTCGCCTACGCCGACGTCGACGAGGCCAACAGCGTGCTCGGCGTGGCCCTGGCGCTGGGCGCGCCGTCGCCCGAGCTGGTCGAGCTCGTGCGCAGCGTGCAGAACGACCTGTTCGACGTCGGCGCCGACCTGTCCACGCCCGTGGTGCCCGACCCCGCGCACCCGCCGCTGCGGGTGACCGCCGCCTACACCGAGCGGCTGGAGGCGGCCTGCGACGAGCACAACGAGGCGCTGCCGACGCTGACCAGCTTCGTGCTGCCCGGCGGGACGCCGCTGGCGGCGCTGCTGCACCAGGCGCGGGTGGTCGTCCGGCGGGCCGAGCGCAGCGTGTGGGCGCTGCTGGAGGCCGACGGCGAGCGCACCAACCCGGAGACCGCCCGCTACCTCAACCGGCTCTCGGACCTGCTGTTCATCCTCGCCCGCGAGGCCAACCCCGGCGGCGACGTCCTGTGGGAGCCCGGGGCGCACAGCGGCGTCCACGCCCAGCGGGCCGCGCAGGGCTGACTCAGGCCCCTAGTGCACGGGCGGGGCCGACTCCACCCAGGAGAGGAACCCCGTCACCGTGGAGGGGTCCATGGCCAGCTCCTTGCGGCCGGCGCCGGTGGCGCAGGTCAGGACGACGGCGTCGTCGGGCAGGGCGACGTCGTCCCGGCCCGGGGGCCGCCGGCCCTCGACCTGCACCTCCGTGCGGCACAGCCGCTGCTGCGGGCGGACCGACAGCGACAGCGCCCGGTACCAGAGCAGCGCCTCTCCCCCGTACCAGGCGACGCCCACCGACCACCGGGAGCTGCCGACCGGGCGCAGCCACATCGTCACCGCGCCGAGGCCGGAGAGCAGCAGCCGGCGTCGGATGAGGAAGGCGACCACCAGGACGACGACCAGCACCCCGGCGAGGACGAGCAGGGCGGTGGTCACCGTCGGCCGGGGCGGGCGGGGTCCGGTCGGGTCAGTCGGCCTGTCCGGCGGCCCGCAGGCGGGACTGGGCGCGGCGGGCGGCGGCGAGGGCCTCGGGGTCGTCGCCGGCGGACTCGGCGCGGCGCAGCGCCTCGCGGGCCCGCTCGACGTCGATCTCGGAGGAGATCTCCGCGGTCTCGGCGAGGATGGACACGCCCTTGGGCGTCACCGACAGGAAGCCGCCGTGGGCGGCGACGACCATGTCCGGGCCCTCGGTCGTCCGGACGGTGACGACGCCACCGGGGGCGAGCTCACCGAGTAGCGGGGCGTGGCCGGGCAGGACGCCGATCTCGCCCTCGGTCGTGCGGGCGATGACCATGCTCGCCTCACCGGACCAGATGGTCCGCTCGACGGCCACCAACTCGACCTGCAGGGTCGCCACGACACTCCTCCGGGTCCACCGACGGGCGGTGCTGGGACGCCGGCCGGAAAACGGGCACGGCGACGGTCGTCGCCCACTCTAGCCGCGGGACCCGGACCACCCGGCGCGGGCCGCCCGGCGGTCACCCGGCCGGGCGGCGGACCCGGTCCTCCGTCAGGCGGCGCGACGGTAGAGCAGGGTCCAGCGGCCGACGCGGACCCACGGGTGGCGCACCGTCGAGGCGGGTGCCCACTCCTCGGTGTCGTAGGCGATGTCGTGCACGTGCGGTACGGACGTCGGCGGCCAGGTCCACCCGGGATCGGCGGTCCCGGCCGGCAGCCGGGTCACCGTGCCGTCGGTGCTGGTCGCGTCCAGCCACTCCATGGTCTTCTCCCACACCGCGCGTCCGGTCCCTCCGGGCGCCACCTGTCCGATCGGCAGCAAGGCTCCCGCTCTCGAGGTGCACCCGGGAAGGCACCTGCCCACGAGCGCGGGTGCGTCAACCCCCCGGCGCGCCACGCCCGGGCCGGTCCCGACCGTGTGTGACCGGTCCTTCACACGAGGGGTACCCGGACGCACGACGGCCGGGCGTCCCCGCAGGGACACCCGGCCGTGACGTGGTGTGGTGTGGTCCCGTCCAGAGGCTCACCCCGAGCGTGCGAGGGGCGAGGAGGACGGGTCCTTCCTCAGCCGCGCTTGAGCTTCTCCGCGTTGCGCTCGAGGTCCTCGAGCCCACCGCACATGAAGAAGGCCTGCTCGGGCACGTGGTCGTAGTTGCCCTCGGTGAGCGCCTTGAAGGCCTCGAGGGTCTCCGACAGCGGCACGAACGAGCCCGGCTGACCGGTGAAGGCCTCGGCCACGAACATGTTCTGCGAGAGGAACCGCTCGATCCGCCGTGCGCGCTGCACGGTGACCTTGTCCTCCTCGGAGAGCTCGTCGATGCCGAGGATCGCGATGATGTCCTGCAGCTCCTGGTAGCGCTGGAGGATCTGCTTGACCGTCTGCGCGACCTGGTAGTGGTCCTGGCCGACGTACTGCGGGTCGAGGATCCGGCTGGTGGAGTCGAGCGGGTCGACGGCCGGGTAGATGCCCTTCTCCGAGATCGGCCGGGAGAGCACCGTCGTCGCGTCGAGGTGGGCGAACGTGGTGTGCGGCGCCGGGTCGGTGATGTCGTCGGCGGGCACGTAGATCGCCTGCAGCGAGGTGATCGAGTGACCCCGCGTCGAGGTGATCCGCTCCTGCAGCTCGCCCATCTCGTCGGCGAGGGTCGGCTGGTAACCCACGGCGGAGGGCATGCGGCCCAGCAGCGTGGACACCTCGGACCCGGCCTGGGTGAACCGGAAGATGTTGTCGATGAAGAGCAGCACGTCCTGGTTCTGCTCGTCGCGGAAGTACTCCGCCATCGTCAGCGCCGACAGCGCCACCCGCAGCCGGGTGCCCGGCGGCTCGTCCATCTGGCCGAAGACCAGCGCGGTGGACTCGATGACGCCGGACTCGGTCATCTCGGTGATGAGGTCGTTGCCCTCGCGGGTGCGCTCGCCGACGCCGGCGAACACCGACACGCCACCGAACTCCTGGGCGACCCGGCGGATCATCTCCTGGATCAGCACGGTCTTGCCCACGCCGGCACCGCCGAACAGGCCGATCTTCCCGCCGGCCACGTACGGGGTGAGCAGGTCGATGACCTTGATGCCGGTCTCGAGCAGCTCGGTGCGGCCCTCGAGCTGGTCGAACCGCGGCGCGTGCCGGTGGATCGACCAGTGCGGGGCGTCGGCGCCGTGGCCGGGGGCGTCCAGGCAGTCGCCGAGGGCGTTGAAAACGTGGCCCTTGGTGACGTCGCCGACCGGCACGCTGATCGAGGCGCCGGTGTCGCTGACCGCGGCGCCGCGGACCAGGCCGTCGGTGGGCTGCATGGAGATGGTGCGGACCACGTTGTCGCCCAGGTGCTGGGCGACCTCGAGGGTCAGCGTCTTGCTCAGGTCGGCGAGCGCGACGTCGACCCGGAGGGCGTTGAACAGGTCGGGCATCGCGTCGCGCGGGAACTCGACGTCGACGACCGGCCCGGTGACCCGGACGACGCGGCCTGTCGCCTGGGTGGTCGGACGGTCCTCGGTGACGGTCATGAGGGGGCTCCTCGGTCAGGTGGATCGGAGGCCCGGCCCCCGCCTCG
The DNA here is from genome assembly GCF_042654585.1 of Geodermatophilus arenarius. NCBI lineage: Bacteria > Bacillati > Actinomycetota > Actinomycetes > Geodermatophilales > Geodermatophilaceae > Geodermatophilus > Geodermatophilus arenarius. The sequence goes on along the minus strand of NZ_JBHSGR010000024.1, from coordinate 12,045 downwards.
GGCGGGGGCCGGGGTGGTCAGTCGTCGGCGTTGGCTGCGACCAGCGCGTCGGCGCCACCGACGATCTCGCTGATCTCCTGGGTGATCTCGGCCTGGCGCGCCTGGTTGGCCTGGCGGGAGAGGCTCTTCGCCAGCTCCTCGGCGTTGTCCGAGGCCGACTTCATCGCCCGCCGCCGCGACGCCGACTCCGAGGCCGCGGCCTCGAGCAGCGCCGCGTAGATGCGGGTGGTGACGTACTTCGGCAGCAGCGCGTCGAGCAGCGCGTCGGGCGAGGGCTCGAACTCGTACGAGGTGGGGACCCCGGAGTCGCCGGTGCGCCCGGCCTCGCGGTCCTCCCGCTCGAAGTCGAACTCCTCGACCTCCTCGACCTCCAGCGGGGCCAGCCGCTTGGCGACCGGGACCTGCGCGAGCAGCGACCGGAACTCGGTGTAGACGATGTGCAGCTCGTCCACGCCGGCCACGCCGTCAGGACCCGCGCCGTCGGCGTCGTCGGCCCCGGCGGTGAACGCGTCGATGAGGACGCGCCCGACCTCCTGGGCGTCGGTGTAGGCCGGCTGCTCGGAGAACCCGGTGAAGGTCTGCACCACCGGCCGGTTGCGGAAGGAGTAGTAGGTCTCCCCCTTGCGGCCGATGACGTAGACCTGCGGCTCCTTGCCCTCCTGCCGCAGCAGCGACAGCAGCTCCTCGGTGCGCCGCAGCACGTTGACGTTGTACGAGCCGGCGAACCCGCGGTCGGAGGTGACCACCAGCACCGCGGCCCGCCGGGTCGACTGCCGCTCGGTGAGCAGCGGGTGCTCGAGCGAGGCGGACGACGCCAGCGCGGACAGGACCCGGGTGATCTCCCGGGCGTACGGCTTGGACGCCTCCACCCGGGCCTGGGCGCGCACGATGCGGGCGCCGGCGATCAGCTCCTGGGCCGAGAAGATCTTCTTCGTCGACTGGGTGGAGCGGATGCGGCGCCGCAGCGCGCGGAGGGAACCGGCCACCGGTCAGGCCTTCTTGACCTGGACGCGCTCCTGGCCACGCTCGGACGCGTCCATGGCCTCGGCCTCGGGCTCGTTGACCAGCGAGGTGCCGTCGGAGGTCGTGAACTGCTGGTAGAAGCTCTCGACGGCGCGCTCGAGGCTGCTCACCGCGTCGTCGCCGAGGGCCCGCGAGGTGCGGATCTCGTCGTAGACGCCGCTCTCGCCGCGGCCGATGTAGTCGAGGAACTCCGACTCGAACCGGCGGACGTCGGACACCGGCACGCGGTCGAGCTTGCCGGTGGTGCCCAGCCACAACGAGACGACCTCGCGCTCGACCGGGTACGGCTGGTACTGGCCCTGCTTGAGCAGCTCCACCAGGCGCTGGCCGCGGTCGAGGGTGGCCCGGCTGGAGGCGTCCAGGTCCGAGGCGAACGAGGCGAACGCCTCGAGCTCGCGGTACTGGGCCAGGTCCAGGCGCAGGCGGCCGGCGACCGACTTCATCGCCTTGATCTGCGCCGAGCCGCCGACCCGGGACACCGAGATGCCCACGTTGATGGCCGGGCGGACACCGGAGTTGAACAGACCGGTCTCGAGGAAGATCTGCCCGTCGGTGATCGAGATGACGTTGGTCGGGATGTAGGCCGACACGTCGTTGCCCTTGGTCTCGATGAGCGGGAGACCCGTCATCGACCCGGCGCCCAGGTCGTCGGAGAGCTTGGCGCAGCGCTCCAGCAGCCGGGAGTGGAGGTAGAAGACGTCACCCGGGTACGCCTCGCGGCCCGGCGGGCGGCGCAGCAGCAGCGAGACCGCGCGATAGGCCTCGGCCTGCTTGGACAGGTCGTCGAAGACGATCAGGACGTGCTTGCCCTCGTACATCCAGTGCTGGCCGATGGCCGAGCCGGTGTAGGGGGCGATGTACTTGAAGCCGGCGGCCTCCGACGCGGGAGCGGCGACGATGGTCGTGTACTCCATCGCGCCGGCCTCCTCGAGGGAGGCGCGGATCGCCGCGATCGTGGAGCCCTTCTGGCCGACGGCGACGTAGATGCAGCGGACCTGCTGCTTCGGGTCGCCGGTCGCCCAGGCCTGCTTCTGGTTGATGATCGTGTCGAGCACGATCGCCGTCTTGCCGGTCTGGCGGTCGCCGATGACCAGCTGGCGCTGCCCGCGGCCGATCGGGGTCATGGCGTCGATGGCCTTGATCCCGGTCTGCAGCGGCTCGTGCACCGACTTGCGCTGGACGACGGTGGGGGCCTGCAGCTCCAGCGCGCGGCGGCCGGTGGTGGCGATCTCGCCGCCGCCGTCGATCGGGTTGCCGAGCGGGTCGACGACGCGGCCGAGGTAGCCGTCGCCGACCGGCACCGACAGGACCTCGCCGGTGCGGCGGACCTGCTGGCCCTCCTCGATGCCGGCGAAGTCACCGAGGATGACGACGCCGACCTCGCGGACGTCGAGGTTCAGCGCGAGACCGCGGACGCCGCTCTCGAACTCGAGCAGCTCGTTGGTCATGACCGAGGGCAGGCCCTCGACCCGGGCGATGCCGTCGCCGGCCTCGGTGACGATCCCGACCTCCTCCCGGGACACGTCCGGGGAGTACTCGGTGACGTAGTTCTGGATGGCACTGCGGATCTCGTCTGCGGAGATCGTCAGCTCGGCCATGGCACGCGTCCTCTTCCCTGCTGGGTCGTGCTGTCTGTGGTCTGGGGTGGGGCGGGTCAGCCGGCGAGCCGGCGGCCGGCGGACTCGAGCCGGTTGGCGATGCTGCCGTCGATGACCTCGTCACCGACGCGCACGACCAGGCCGCCGAGCACCTCGGGGTCGACCGTCACCTGCAGGCCGATCGTCCGCCCGTAGATCCGGCCGAGCACGTCGCGCAGCCGCTGCTCCTGCGTCGCGGTCAGCGGCACCGCCGTCGTGACGTGGGCGACCGAGCGGCCGCGCCGGGCGGAAGCGGCCACGGACAGCCGCTCGACCCGGTTCTCCGCGTTACCGACGTGCCGGACGGTCAGCGAGTTCCGCAGCAGCTGCTCGGTGACCGGGCTGACCCGGCCCGACAGGAGCCGGTCGAGCAGCGCCGCGCGCCCCTCGGCCGGTGCCGCGTCGTCGGAGAGGATGCGGGACAGCCCCGGGTCGCCGCCGACGATCCGGCCGAAGCGGAACAGCTCGTCCTCGACACCCTCGAGCTCGCCACGCGCCTCGGCGGCGTCCAGCGAGGCCTCGGTGGCCAGGGTCTCGGCGGCCTCGACCAGGTCCAGCGGCCGCGACCACCGCTGGCGGGCGACGGTCTCGACCAGGTCGACGGCGGCCTCGGAGACCCGCCCGCCGAGGATCCGGCGGGCCAGTCCGGCCCGGTCGGCCGGCTTGGCCGCCGGGTCGGACAGGGCCCGGCGCAGCGCGACGTTGCCGTCGAGCAGCCGCGCGACGGCGAACAGCTCGTCGGCCAGGGCCAGCAGGCCCGGGCCGGCGGCACCGGCCGTCGTCGCGGCGAGGCGCTCGCGGCTGACCGCGAGCGCCTCCCGGCTGGAGGCGTCCATCAGCGGTCGCCGCCGGGGACGAACACCGTGCTGCCGGTGCGGCCGTTGCCCGCCGCACCGCCGGCCATGCCGTCGAGCTGGTCGAGGAACCGGTCGACGGTGCCGCGGCGCCGGGCCTCGTCCTCCAGGGACTCCCCCACCACGCGGCCGGCGAGGTCGACGGCCAGCGTGCCGATCTGGCCGCGCAGCTCGTTGATGACCGACTGGCGCGAGCTGGCCAGCTGCTCCTCGCCGCGGGCGACGATGCGCGCCGACTCCTCCTGCGCCTGGGCCCGCAGCTCCTCGAGGATCTGCTGGCCCTCGGCCCGGGCCTGGTCCCGGATCTGCGCGGCCTCGGTGCGTGCCTCGGCCAGCTGGGCGCGGTACTGCTCCAGCGCGGCCTTGGCCTCGGCCTGCATGGCCTCCGCCCGCTCGATGCCACCCTCGATGGCCTCGCGGCGGGCCCGGAAGACCTGCTCGAAGCGCGGGGCGATGAACCGGAAGAAGACCAGCATGACGATCGCGAACGCGATCAGCCCGATGACGATCTCGCCCAGCGGCGGGATCAGCGGGTTGTGGGCTTCCTCCGCTGCGAGGATTCTCATGGTCTCAGTGTCCCTGTCTCAGTCGGTGCCGGCCCGCGGGCGCGGATCAGGTGCCGAAGACGAAGGGGACGACGAAGCCGATGAGCGCGAGCGCCTCGGAGAGCGCGAACCCGAGGAACGCGTAGGTACGGGTCAGGCCGGCCGACTCGGGCTGCCGGGCGGTGGCCTGGATGTAGGCGGCCCACACGATGCCGACGCCGATGCCCGGGCCGATGGCGGCGAGGCCGTAGCCCACGGAGCCGATGCTGCCGGACAGCTCAGCCAGAAGATCCATGACGGGGTGTTCCTCCTGTGTCGTCGCCCGGTGTCTCCGGGCGGCTTGCGGGGGTCTTGGGGGGGTGGTGCGGTCCGGGAGGTGCGCGCTCAGCCGGTCAGTGCTCGGCCTCGATCGAGCCGTTGAGGTAGGTCCCCATCAGCACGGTGAAGACGTAGGCCTGCAGGAAGATGACCAGCAGTTCGAAGAAGGTCATGACGATCGCCATCAGCGCCGAGATCGGGCCGAAGACGATCGAGAAGTTGTCCCGGCTGAACAGGTAGACCGCGCCGAGGGAGAAGACCACCAGCAGCATGTGGCCGGCGAACATGTTCGCGAAGAGCCGGACGGCGAGCGTGAAGGGCCGGACGATGAAGTTCTGCAGGATCTCGATCGGCGTGACCAGGACGTACATCGGCTTGGGCACGCCGGGCAGGAACAGGATGTCCTTGAAGTAGCGGCCGGCGCCCTGCTCGCGGATGCCGATGTAGATGTAGAGCACCCAGCAGATGCCGGCGAGGACCAGCGGGAACGCGAACCGCGACATGGGGGAGATCTGCGCCAGCGGCAGGATCGCCATCAGGTTGTTCGCGAGGATGAAGAAGAACAGCGACGCGAGGAACGGCGCGAAGGGGATCCCCTTGGGGCCGACGACGTCGCGGGCGATCCCGTCCCGGACCAGCGAGTAGCCGCTCTCGCCGATGAACTGCATCTTGCCCGGCACGATCTGCGGCCTGCGGACCGTGAGGACCATGAAGACGAGCATCGCCAGCGTGGCGAACCACAGGCCGAGCGTGATGCGCGTGATCTCGAAGTCGATGCCGAGCAGCGAGAACTCGGCGAGGGGCTCCGGGTAGAACTCGCTCAGGCCGGGGGCCTGGAAGCCGTCGCCGGACCCGCCGCCCTCGGCGGCGAGCACGTCCGTGAGCGCGAGGGCGCTGGAGGTCACCGTGGTCCCTTCTGCGTCCTGGGCCGGCTCCGTCGTCCGCCCGGGGTGTTGCCCTGCTCGGGTGCACCAGGGTCTGGTGGCAGCCCGCCGAACCGTTTGACGACCAGGTAGATGGCCGCCGAGATGCCGAGGAGGATCCCGACCGGCAGGAACACCCGCGTGTCCAACCACCGGTCGAGCAACCACCCGGCACCGCCCCACACGGCCATCCCGGAGATCATGGTCCCGATGACGGCCCAGCCGGTCTCGGCACCGCTGCCCCGAGGGGCTGGTCGCGCAGGTCGGGGCCGGGGCTCCCCACGGGTGGGGTCGTCCTCGGCCATCGCCGGGACACTATCAGCCGGGCGTGGGGGCGCCTCCCGGTGCCGGGGGGACCGTCGCCTGACCGGGTGGCGCGGGCGGCGTGACGTAGTACAGCGGACGGGTCCAGACCCACCGCAGCTGCACGCCGCTCCACAGCAGGGCCCCCACGACCACCGCCCACGCGAGGGTCCGCCGGTCGAGCCAGCCGTCCTCCGGCAGCGCGTTGAGGATGCCGAACAGCACGACCGCCTTGACGAAGAAGGTGCCCAGGGCGGCCGGCAGCGTGAAGGTGTCGTCGACCCGCCCGGCCCAGGCGATGACCACACCGGAGAGGACGAAGAACGCCGTCACGACCAGGGCTCCGACCAGCACCCCGACCGCGTCGGCCCACCCGGCGACCAGCCCGGCCACCAGCGCGGCGACGACCGCGACCGTGCCGGTGACCAGCGTGCCGACCTTGAGGAACGACAGGTCCCACGGGACCTGCGGGGCCGGGCGGGGCGCGCTCACCGCAGCCCCTGGCCGGCGCCGGCCGCACGGGGGGCGGACGGCGTCGGCGGCGCCGGGGCAGGTGCGGCGGCCGGCACCGGGGGCGGCGCGGGCGTCGCCGGCTCCGGGGACCGGCGCCCGGCGCGGTGCGCCCGCGCGGTCGGGTGGGCGGCGCGGCTGCGGCGGCGCTGCTCGGCGATCTCGGCGGCCCGGGCCTCGCGGGCGGCACGCCGGGCGTGCGGGGCGAGGACGACGACGACACCCACGACGAGCAGCACCCCGATCACGACGAGCAGCTCGACCGTCCCGCCGGTGACCGACAGGGCCACCGCGCCGAAGGACAGGAGAGCCGCCCAGAAGTACATGGTCAGCACCGCCCGGCGGTGCGAGTGTCCGATGGACAGCAGCCGGTGGTGCAGGTGCATCTTGTCCGGCGAGAACGGCGACTGCCCGCGCCGGGTGCGGCGGACCACCGCGAGGAGCAGGTCGACGAACGGGATGAAGAGCACCGCGATCGGCACCAGCAGCGGCAGGGCCAGCGGCAGGAGGCTGGCCGCGGAGTCGAAGGACTGGGCGTCGACCCGGCCGGTGGCGCTCACCGCGGCGGCCGAGAGCATCAGCCCCACGAGCATCGACCCGGAGTCGCCCATGAAGATGCGCGCCGGGCTGAAGTTGTGCGGCAGGAAGCCCAGGCAGGCGCCGGCGAGCACCGCCGTCACGAGGGCCGGGGCGCTGGCGACCTCGTCGTAGCCGACCCGGCTGAGGTTGTAGCTGTAGGCGAAGAAGGCCAGCGCCGCGATGGCCGAGACGCCCGCGGCCAGCCCGTCGAGGCCGTCGATGAAGTTGAGCGCGTTGACCGTGAGGACGGTCAGCAGGATGGTCAGCGGCACGCCGACGTCCGGGCCGAAGGAGATGGTCCCGATGTCGGCGACCGGCAGGAACAGGAACGCCAGCTGGACACCGAGCAGCACCATGACGCCGGCGGCGGCGATCTGGCCGGTGAGCTTGGTGAGCGCGTCGAGGCCGAACTTGTCGTCGAGCACGCCGAGCAGGCAGATGAGCCCGCCGGCGACGAGGACGGCGGCGGTCTGCGAGTCGTCGAAGGTGCGCTGCAGGGCGGGCAGCCGGGTGGCCACCAGCACCGCCGCCGCGACCCCGAGGTACATGGCCACGCCGCCGCCGCGCGGGGTGGGGATGACGTGCACGTCGCGCTCGCGGGGGGCGGCCATCATCCGCAGCCGCACCGCCGCGATCCGCACCACCGGCGTGGCCAGGAAGGTGACCAGGCCCGCGGTCAGCAGGACGACGGCGTACTCGCGCACGGCTCAGCCCCCGTGCGGACCGCGCGCGGTCCCGGCCGGGCGCGCGGCGGGCGTGCTCATCGCGACGGGGCTCCCGGGGGCGAGGCGGCGGGCGGACGGGACTGGCGGTACCCCCACGGTATCCCCCCGTCACCGGACGGAGCGGGATCCGCAGCCGCCGGCGACGGGGCCCTAGTCCGTGACCTCGGGCACGACCTCGCGCAGCCGCTCGACCGGCACCGCGCCCACCCGCAGCACGCGCGGCACCGGGCCGGTGCAGTCGACGATCGTGCTGGCCGCCGAGCCCGCGCGCGGGCCGCCGTCGAGGACGACCGCGGCGTGCTCGCCGAGCTGCGCGTCCGCCTCCTGCGCGTTCGTGGCGGCGGGCCGGCCGGAGCGGTTGGCGCTGGACACGGCGAGCGGGCCGGTGCGGCGCAGCAGGTCGCGGGCGACGTCGTCGTCGGGGAGGCGGACGGCGACCGTCCCCTCGGCGTCGCCGAGGTCCCAGGCCAGCGACGGCGCGTGCTCGACGACGAGGGTCAGCCCGCCCGGCCAGAAGGCCTCGGCCAGCCGCTGCGCCACCCGGGGCACGCTCATGGTCAGCCCGGCCATCGTCGAGGCCTCCCCGATCAGCACGGGGACCGGCATGGCGCGGCCGCGGTTCTTCGCCGCCAGCAGGCCGGAGACCGCGGCGGGCGAGAACGCGTCGGCGCCGACGCCGTAGACGGTGTCGGTGGGCAGCAGGACCAGCTCGCCGCGGGCGATCGCGGCGGCGGCGGCGGCGAGACCCGCGGCGCGCTGCTCGGGGTCGGTGCAGTCGTAGAGGTCGGCCACGGGCGGTCAGTCTCCCCCAGCCCGGACGGCGGTCGTGAACCGCGGCCTCCCGGCGAGGTCGGGGTGGTCCGCGACGGCGGTGAAGTCGCCGGTGCCGCGCACCAGCGCGGGCAGCGCACTCCCCTGCGCGTCGGCGTGCTCGACGCCCAGCCCGCCGCCGGGGCGCAGCAGCCGGGCCGCCGTCGTCAGCAGCCCGCGGACGACGTCGAGTCCGTCCGGGCCGCCCCACAGCGCCAGCGGCGGGTCGTGGTCGACGACCTCCCGCGGCACCCGCGCGCCGTCGGGGACGTAGGGCGGGTTGGAGACGACGAGGTCGACGGTGCCGTCGAGGTCGCGCAGCAGGCCCGGGTCGGTCATGTCGCCGGCGAGCACGGTGACCGGCCGGTCCCCTGCCGCGGCGCGCAGGCCGGCGTTGTGGCGGGTCCACTCGATCGCCTGCGGGTCGCGCTCGACGGCGGTGACCCGCGCGCCGGGGTGCTCGTGCGCGATCGACAGCGCGATCGCGCCGGACCCGCTGCCCAGGTCGACGACGACCGGCTCGTCGACGCCGGCCAGCCGCGCCAGCGCCCACTCGACGAGCTGCTCGGTCTCGGGCCGGGGCACGAACACGCCGGGGCCGACGGCGAGCTCGAGGTGGCGGAACGGCGCCCGGCCGGTGAGGTGCTGCAGCGGGACGCGGGCGGCCCGCTGGTCGAGCAGCGCGGCGAAGCGGGCGGCGGCGTCGTCGTCGACGTCGTCGAGGGTGAGCAGTGCCGTCCGGGTGGCGCCGAGGACGTGGGCGAGCAGCAGCTCGGCGTCCACGCGGGGCGACTCGACGCCGGCCTCGGCCAGGCGGCGGGCGGCGCCGGCGAGCAGCGTGCGGGTGTTCAGGACCCGGCCGCCAGCAGCTCGGCGGTGTGCGCGCGGGTGAGCGCGTCGATGACCGGGTCGAGCTCGCCGTCGAGGACGGCGTCGAGGTTGTGGGCCTTGAAGCCGACCCGGTGGTCGGAGATGCGGCTCTCCGGGAAGTTGTAGGTGCGCACCCGCTCGCTGCGGTCGACCGTGCGGACCTGGCTGCGGCGCTGGTCGCTGGCGGTGGCCGCGGCCTCCTCGCGGGCGGCGGCCAGCAGCCGCGAGCGGAGCACCCGCAGCGCCGACTCGCGGTTCTGCAGCTGGCTCTTCTCGTTCTGCGAGCTGACCACGATGCCGGTGGGCAGGTGGGTGATGCGGACGGCGGAGTCGGTGGTGTTCACGCTCTGCCCGCCGGGGCCGGACGAGCGGAAGACGTCGATGCGCAGGTCGTTCGGGTCGACGGTGACGTCGACCTCCTCCGCCTCGGGCAGCACGAGGACGCCGACGGCGGAGGTGTGGATCCGGCCCTGCGACTCGGTGACCGGCACCCGCTGCACCCGGTGGACGCCGCCCTCGAACTTCAGCCGCGACCAGATGCCCTCGTCGGTGCGGGACTTCACCGCGATCGAGACGTCCTTGTAGCCGCCGAGCTCGGCGGGGACGGCGTCGAGGACCTCGGTGGCCCAGCCGCGGCGCTCGGCGTAGCGCAGGTACATGCGCAGCAGGTCGCCGGCGAACAGCGCGGACTCCGCGCCGCCCTCCCCCGCCTTGATCTCGAGGATGACGTCCTTGTCGTCGTCGGGGTCCTTCGGGAGCAGCAGCTCGCGCAGCCGGTCGGTGAGCTCGTCGATGCGGGTCTCGAGGCCGCGGGCCTCCTCGGCGAAGGAGGGGTCCTCGGCGGCCAGCTCGCGGGCGGCGTCGAGGTCGTCGCGGGCGGTGTCGAGCGCGCGGGCGGTCTCCACCACGGGCGCGAGCTGGGCGTAGCGGCGGCCCAGGCGCCGGGCGCGGCCGGCGTCGGCGTGCACCGCGGGGTCGGCGAGCTCCGTCTCCAGCGCGGCGTGCTCCTCGAGCAGCCCGCGCAGCCGGTCGGGCGCGGCGTCGGTCGGGCTGCTCATGGCGTACCTCTCGTGCGGAGTGGAGCGGGGGTGGACACGACGACGGCGCCCGTCCCACGCGAGGTGGGACGGGCGCCGTCGGGGGTGCTACTTGCCGGCGGTGGCGCCGCGCTTGCCGAACCGCTTCTCGAAGCGGGCCACGCGGCCACCGGTGTCGAGGATCCGCTGCTTGCCCGTGTAGAAGGGGTGGCAGGCGGAGCAGGTCTCGACGGTCAGCGTGCCGCCGGGGGCGGTGCTGCGGGTGGTGAAGGTGTTCCCACACCCACAGGTCACCGTGGTGGTGTGGTAGTCGGGGTGGATACCGGACTTCATGATGCGGGCCTCTTCCGGGGACGTCTCGGTGCTGTTGTCGTGAACGCCGGCGGCCGGCCGGTCATTCCGGCCCTGCTCGGCGCGCTGGCGCGGGGCTCGGCCGACCAGTATCCCCGATCGGCCGAGCGCGGCGGCGGGCGGTGCGTCAGTCGCGCTCGGGGCCGAGCGTCGTCTTCTGGATCTGCATGAGGAACTCGACGTTGTTGCGCGTCTTGCGCAGCTTGTCGAGCAGCAGCTCCAGCGCCTGCTGCGGCTCGAGCGCGGCGAGCACCCGGCGCAGCTTGATGACGATGGCCAGCTCGTCGGGCGAGAGGAGGATCTCCTCCTTGCGGGTGCCCGACGCGTTGACGTCGACGGCCGGGAAGACCCGCTTGTCCGCCAGCCGGCGGTCGAGCTTGATCTCCGCGTTCCCCGTGCCCTTGAACTCCTCGAAGATGACCGTGTCCATCGTCGAGCCGGTCTCGACCAGCGCCGACGCGAGGATGGTCAGCGAGCCGCCGTTCTCGATGTTGCGGGCGGCCCCGAGGAAGCGCTTGGGCGGGTAGAGCGCCGTCGAGTCGACACCGCCGGACAGGATCCGCCCGCTGGCGGGGGCGGCCAGGTTGTAGGCGCGGCCCAGGCGGGTGATCGAGTCCAGCAGGACGACGACGTCGTGGCCCATCTCGACCAGGCGCTTGGCGCGCTCGATCGACAGCTCCGCGACGGTGGTGTGGTCCGACGGCGGCCGGTCGAAGGTCGAGGCGATGACCTCGCCCTTCACCGAGCGCTGCATGTCGGTGACCTCCTCGGGCCGCTCGTCGACGAGGACGACCATGAGGTGGCACTCGGGGTTGTTCGTGGTGATCGCGTTGGCGATCGCCTGCAGCACCATCGTCTTGCCGGCCTTGGGCGGCGACACGATGAGCGCGCGCTGCCCCTTGCCGATCGGCATGACCAGGTCGATGACCCGGGTGGTCAGCTGGTGCGGGTCGGTCTCCAGCCGCAGCCGCTCCTGCGGGTAGAGCGGGGTCAGCTTGGTGAACTCCGGCCGGTTGCGTGCCTGCTCGGGGTCCAGGCCGTTGACCGAGTCGAGGCGGACCAGCGCGTTGTACTTGTCCTTGCGCTCGCCCTCGCGCGGCTGGCGGACCGCGCCGGTGATCGCGTCACCGCGGCGCAGGCCGTGCCGGCGCACCTGGGACAGCGACACGTAGACGTCGTTGGGGCCGGTCAGGTACCCCGAGGTCCGGACGAACGCGTAGTTGTCCAGGACGTCGAGGATGCCGGCGACCGGCAGCAGGACGTCGTCCTCGCTGACCGTCGGCTCGCTGGGCTGGTCGAAGCGGTCCCGGCCGTTGCGGCGGTTGCGGTCCCGGTAGCGGCGCCCGCGACGGCCGCGGCCGCCCTCGAAGTCGTCGTCGTCCTCGTCGTTGCGGTTGTCCGCGCGGTCGTTCCGGTCGGTGCGGTCGTTCGGCCGGGCGTTGCGGTCGGTGCGCTCGCCGCGGTCGGGGCCGCGCCCGTCGCGCTGGCCATCGCGCTGGCTCTCGCGGTTGCCGTCGCGCTGCCCGTCGCGGTTGCCGCGCTCGGCGCGGTCGCCGTCGC
>NZ_JBHSGR010000023.1:0-90499 GCF_042654585.1 Geodermatophilus arenarius | reverse complement strand
CGCACCGCGTCGCCGGCCCGGGCCGCCGGCCGCCGTACGGCCTGGCCGCGGCGCTGGTGCTGCGCGGCACGGCCGCGGCCGGCCGCACGCTGGCCCGCTCGGCCACCCGGCACCACTGGCCGCTGACCGCCGTCGAGGCGCTGGTCTCCCGCCGCGCGCTGCGGGCCGCGCTCGCCGACGCCGGCGCCGACGCCGTCCTCGCCTGGTGGCCGCACCGGGCGGAGGTGGACCCGGTGCGCTTCGCCGCCGCCCGCCGGCTGGAGGACCTGGCCTACGGCGCGGGGCTGTGGGCGGGCGCGCTGCGCCGCCGCGACCCGGCCGCGCTGCTCCCGGCGGCGCCGCCCCGTGTCTGAGCTGCGGACCGTTGCCTGGTGCAATCGTGCGATCCGGGTCACCATGGGCGGGCCATGACTCTCAGCCAGGGGAGAACGCCGTGACCGGCGCCAGCCCGTGGCTCGCGCTGCCCGAGGGGCGTCCCACGCCCGGGCTGACCCGCCGCCTCCGCGCGGCCCACGAGACGCTGGTGACGCGCGGCGCCCCGCCGCCCCGGCCGGACGTGCGGTCGGTGGTCTGGGACTCCTGGCGGCGCAGCCTGGGCAGCGGCGTCGACCCGGACGGGCAGGGCCCGCCGGTCGACCTGCTCGACGACGACCTGGCCGCCTACCGCGCCGCCCACCCGCTGGCCCCGGTGCTGCCGGTGATCCGCCGGCTGCTGGTCGAGGACGCCGAGGCGGACCGGATGATCGTCGCGGTCACCGACGCCGACGGCCGGATGCTGTGGGTGGAGGGCGACCGCCGCCTGCGCTCGCTGGCCGAGACCATGAACTTCGTCGCCGGCGCCCGGTGGTCCGAGGAGGTCGCCGGCACCAACGCCCCCGGCACCGCGCTCGCCCTCGACCACCCGGTGCAGATCTACGGCAGCGAGCACTACCGCCGCCCGGTGCAGCCGTGGAGCTGCTCGGCCGCGCCGGTGCACCACCCGGTCACCGGGGTGCTGCTCGGCGCCATCGACGTCACCGGCGGCGACCACGTGGCCAGCCCGCACGTGCTCACCCTCGTCCGCGCGACCGTGGCCGCCGTCGAGTCGGAGCTGCGCTGGCTGCACCGCGAGGAGCAGCGCGACGCCGCCCGCGGCCCCCGGCCCGCGCCGCCGGTGCGGCCCGCCGCGCCCCGGCTGGACGTGCTCGGCCGCGAGCGCGCCCGGCTGACCCTGCCCGGCGGCCCGGTGGAGCTCTCGCTGCGCCACTCCGAGCTGCTGCTCCTGCTCGCCGAGGCGGCCGCCGCGGGGGAGGGCCGCAGCACCGAGCAGCTGGCCGCCGAGTGCCACGCCGGCGACACCGCCGCGGTCACCGTGCGCGCCGAGCTGTCCCGGCTGCGCCGGCTGGTCGGCGACGACCTGGTCGGCTCGCGCCCCTACCGGCTGCTGCGCCCGCTGGAGACCGACCTGGAGGCGGTGCGCCGGCTGCTCGACCGGGGCGCCGTCGCCGCGGCGCTGGACCGCTACCCCGGCCCCGTCCTGCCCCGCTCGACCGCGCCCGGCGTCGCCCTCGCCCGGCGCCGCCTCGTCACCGCCCTGCGGGGCGCCGTGGTCGCCAGCCGCCGGCCCGAGCTGCTGCTGCGCTGGACCGCCCTGCCCGAGGCCCGCGACGACGCCGCCGCCTGGCAGGCCTGCCTCGAGGCGCTGCCGGCCGGGTCCCCGCGCCGCGGCGCGGTCGCCGCCCACCTGCTCGCCCTCCGGCGGACCTCCCGCGCCTGACCCCCGGGGCGCGTGGGGCGGAAACGGTCATCTCCGCCACCCCGGGGAATACGGACCGGCGACGTTCACTTGGCAGGGTCACGTGAGTGCCAGCACCGCCGCCCCGCCCGTTCCCGCGACCCCGTCCCTGGCCACGCCGCGCGTGGCCGTCGCGCTGGTCGCGCTCGCGCTCGGCGGGTTCGCGATCGGCACCACCGAGTTCGTCACGATGGGGCTGCTGCCCGACATCGCCGACGGCGTCGGCGTGGACATCCCGACGGCGGGCCACGTCATCTCCGCCTACGCCCTCGGCGTCGTCGTCGGCGCGCCGGTCATCGCCGCGCTGGGCGCCCGGCTGCCCCGCCGCGCCCTGCTCGTCGGGCTCATGGCCGCCTTCCTCGCCGGCAACGCGCTGAGCGCGCTCGCCCCCGGGTCGGCGTCGCTGCTGCTGGCCCGGTTCGTCAGCGGCCTGCCGCACGGCGCCTACTTCGGTGTCGCCTCGCTGGTCGCCGCGTCGCTGGTGCCGCCGTCGCTGCGCGGCCGCGCGGTGAGCACGGTGATGCTCGGGCTGGCCGTGGCCAACGTCGCCGGCGTCCCCGCGGCCACCTGGCTCGGGCAGACGCTGGGCTGGCGCTCGGCGTACTGGGCCGTGGTGGTCCTCGCCGCGCTCACCGTCGCGGCCGTGCTCGCCGTCGTCCCCTCCACGCCCGGGGCCCGCGAGGCCAGCGTGCGGGCCGAGCTCGGCGCGCTGCGCCGCCCGCAGGTGCTGCTCACGCTGGCCGTGGCCACCGTCGGGTTCGGCGGCATGTTCGCCGTCTACAGCTACGTCGCGCCGCTGACCACCGAGGTCACCGGCCTCTCGCGCGGTGTCGTCCCGTGGGTGCTGCTCGCCTTCGGCATCGGCGGCGTCGTGGGGACCGCGCTCGGCGGGCGGCTGGCCGACATCGCGCTGTTCCGCTCGCTGGTCGCCACCCTCGTCGCGCTCGCCGTCCTGCTGGCCCTGGTCGGCCCCGCCGCCGCCACCGGCCCCACCCTGCTGGCCGGGATCTTCCTGCTGGCGGTCGCCGCGTCGACGCTGGTCGTCTGCCTGCAGCTGCGGCTGATGGAGGTCGCCGGGGAGGCGCAGATGCTCGGCGCCGCGCTCAACCACTCGGCGCTCAACGCGGCCAACGCCCTCGGCGCGTGGCTGGGCGGCGTGGTCATCGCCGCCGGGTACGGCTACACCGCGCCGAGCCTGGTCGGCGTCGGGCTGGCGGTCCTCGGCCTGGTCGCGCTGGCCGGCAGCGCGGCGCTGCGGCGGCGGGAGCTGCGCGCCGTCGCCGCCTGAGGCGCGCTGCAACGGCCCTGCAACCTCTCCGCTGCGGCCAATGAGCGTGCATCCAGCCGCGCCCGCGGAGGGATGACCGAGCAGTCTCCGCACCTGCGGACCGGCAGGTCACCCGGTCAGAGGTAAGCGTGGCCTAAGTCACTCCGCCGTTGACAGACTCCGCCGCGGAGCGCCCGCGGAGCCGGGCGCGATCGCCCCCTGCAACGGAGCGGAGGATCCATGACCCAGGTCAGCATGAGGGTCGACGGCGTGACCTACACCGACGAGGTCGAACCCCGGACCCTGCTGGTCCACCACCTGCGCGAGGCCCTCGGCAAGGTGGGCACCGTCGTCGGCTGCGACACCAGCAACTGCGGCGCCTGCACCGTGCACCTGGACGGGCAGGCCGTGAAGTCCTGCACCGTCCTCGCCGTCCAGGCCGACGGCGCCGAGGTCACCACCATCGAGGGCATCGGCAGCGAGGGCGCCCTGCACCCGGTGCAGAAGGCCTTCCACGAGATGCACGGTCTCCAGTGCGGCTACTGCACGCCCGGGATGATCATGGCCTCGATCGACCTGCTCAGGGAGAACCCGAACCCCAGCGAGACCGAGGTCCGCGAGGGCATCGAGGGCAACCTCTGCCGCTGTACCGGCTACCAGAACATCGTCCGCGCCGTGCAGCAGGCCGCGGGGGAGATGTCCGGCTCCACCGAGACCCTGGGGGCGCAGGCATGACCGTCACCGAGGACGCGGCCACCACCCAGACCCCGGCCCCGGACAAGGAGGTCGGCAAGGCCCGCCGCCGCAAGGAGGACGCCCGCCTCATCACCGGGCGCACCACCTGGACCGACAACATGGTCCTGCCCGGGATGCTGCACCTCAGCGTCGTGCGCAGCCCCGTGGCGCACGCCCGCATCACCTCGATCGACGTCTCCGCGGCGAAGGAGGCCCCCGGCGTCGTCGCGGTGTTCACCGGCCGCGACCTCGCCGACGAGCAGGGCTCCATCCCCTGCGCCTGGCCGGTCACCCCGGACATGAAGAACCCCGGCCACCCCTCGATCGCCGTCGACGGCGTGAACCACGTCGGCGAGGCGGTGGCGGTCATCGTCGCCCGCTCGCGCACCGCGGCCGCCGACGCCGTCGAGCTGGTCGACGTCGACTACGAGACGCTGCCGCCGGTCCTCGACATGGAGGAGGCCGTCCGCGACGGCGCCGGGCTGGTGCACGACGAGCTCGGCACCAACACCAGCTACCACTTCGTCTTCGACGCCGGCGAGGCCGGCACGGGCGTGGACACCGAGCAGGCCTTCGCCGACGCCGAGGTCGTCGTCAGCCGGCGCTTCGTCAACCAGCGGCTGATCCCGGCGTTCATGGAGCCGCGCTCGGTCGTCGTCCAGCCCCAGGGCGAGAACTTCACGCTGTGGTCGGCCACCCAGATCCCGCACGTGCTGCGGGTGATGCTGGCGATGGTCACCGGCATCCCGGAGCACAAGCTGCGCGTCGTCGCCCCCGACGTCGGCGGCGGCTTCGGCGGCAAGCTGCAGGTCAACCCCGAGGAGGTCCTCGCGCTCCTGATCGCGCGCCGCCTCGGCAAGCCGGTCAAGTGGACCGAGACCCGCAGCGAGTCGCTGATGACCGCCCACCACGGCCGCGACCAGATCCAGTACGTCGACGTCGCCGCCACCCGGGAGGGCGACGTCAAGGGCCTGCGCGTGCGGATCCTCGCCGACATGGGCGCCTACCTGCGGCTGATCACCCCGGGCGTGCCGGCGCTGGGCGCGTTCATGTTCCCCGGCATCTACAAGTTCCCGGCCTACCGCTTCGAGTGCGACGGCGTCTTCACCAACAAGGTCCCCACCGACGCCTACCGCGGCGCGGGCCGGCCCGAGGCCACCTTCGCCGTCGAGCGGATCATGGACGAGCTCGCCGTCGAGCTCGGCATGGACCCGCTGGAGCTGCGGCGCAGGAACTGGATCGACGCCGCGGAGTTCCCGTTCACCACCGTCGCCGGCCTCGAGTACGACAGCGGCGACTACGACTCGGCCACCCAGCAGGCGCTGGACCTGCTCGGCTACACGGAGCTGCGCGAGGAGCAGCGCCGCCGGCGCGAGGCGAACGACCCGGTGCAGCTGGGCATCGGCTTCTCCACCTTCACCGAGATGTGCGGCCTGGCGCCCTCCCGGGTGCTCGGCTCGCTGTCCTACGGCGCGGGCGGCTGGGAGTCGGCGTCGATCCGGATGCTGCCCACCGGCAAGGTCGAGGTGGTCACCGGCTCGACGCCGCACGGCCAGGGCCACGAGACGGCGTGGAGCCAGCTGGTCGCCGACCAGCTCGGCGTGCCGTTCGAGGACGTCGAGGTGCTGCACGGCGACACCGCCGTCGCCCACAAGGGCATGGACACCTACGGCTCGCGCTCGCTGGTCGTCGGCGGCACCGCGGTGGTCAAGGCCGCCGACAAGGTGATCGCCAAGGCCCGCCGGGTGGCCGCGCACCTGCTCGAGGCCAACGAGGACGACCTGGACTTCTCCGGCGGGAAGTTCACCGTCCGCGGGACGCCGGGCACCGGGATGTCGATCCAGGAGATCGCGCTCGCCGTCTTCGCCGCGCACGACTACCCCGAGGACATCGAGCCCTCGATCGACGCGGACGCCACCTTCGACCCGGTCAACTTCTCCTTCCCGCACGGCACGCACGTGTGCGCCATGGAGGTCGACACCGAGACCGGGTTCGTGAAGATCCGCAAGTACGCCTGCGTCGACGACGTCGGCACGATCGTCAACCCGCTCATCGTCGAGGGGCAGGTGCACGGCGGCCTGGCCCAGGGCATCGCGCAGGCGCTGTACGAGGAGGCCGTCTACGACGCCGACGGCAACCTCACCACCGGCACCTTCGTCGACTACCTGGTCCCGTCGGCCGCCGACCTGCCGCACTTCGACACCGGCAACACGGTGCACGAGGCGCCGGGCAACCCGATCGGCGCCAAGGGCGTGGGCGAGGCCGGCTGCATCGCCAGCACCCCGGCGGTGGTCAACGCCGCGCTCGACGCCGTCCGGCACCTGGGTGTGGAGGACATCCGGATGCCGCTGACCCCGGAGCGGGTGTGGCGGGCCATCCACCAGGGCGGCGACGGCGGGGACCGGGCCACGGCCGGGTCCAACGCCTACGGCGGCGCCCAGACCGAGACCACCGCCGGTGTCTCGACCCCGCAGTCCGCTCTCGGAGGTGACCGGTGATCCCCGCCCCGTTCGAGTACGTCCGGCCGACGACGGTCGAGGAGGCCGTCCAGGCGGTCGCCGACGGCGGCGAGGACGTCAAGGTGATGGCGGGCGGGCAGTCGCTCATCCCGGTCATGCGGCTGCGCCTGGCCGCGCCGGAGACGATCGTCGACCTCGGCCGGGTGGCGGAGATGCGCGGCGTCCGCGAGGAGGGCGACTCCCTGGTCATCGGCGCCATGACCACGCACGCCGACGTCCTCACCGACCCGCTCATCGCCCGGCACGCGAAGCTGGTCGCGGAGGCGACCGAGACGGTGGCCGACCGGCAGACCCGCCGGCGCGGCACCTTCGGCGGCGCCCTGGCGCACGCCGACCCGGCCGGTGACCTGCCGGCGGTGGCGCTCGCGCTGGACGCCGAGATGGTGATCGCCGGGCCGGACGGGCGCCGCACGGTGCCCGCGCGGGAGTTCTTCGTCGACTACCTGACCACCGCCCTCGACGAGGGGGAGGTCCTGGTCGAGATCCGGGTGCCCAAGCTGACCGGCGACTGGGGCGTGCGCTACGAGAAGTTCAACCGCGTGGCGCAGGCGTGGTCGATCGTCGCGGTCGCCGCGGCGGTACGGCGCGAGAACGGGCACATCGCCGAGGCGCGGATCGGGCTGACCAACATGGGCCCGACCCCGCTGCGGGCGTCGGCCACCGAGGCCGCGCTGTCCGGCGCCGCCGCGTCCCCGGACGCGGTGGCCTCCGCGGCGCGGTCGGCGGCCGAGGGCACCAGCCCGAGCAGCGACCTCAACGCCCAGGCCGACTACCGCGAGCACCTCGCGCAGGTGCTCACCCGCCGCGCGGTCACCGCCGCGGCCGGGCTGTAACGTCCGGCACAACCCCGGCTCCCGCCCGTTCCCTCGGCCGGCCCGCCCTCCCGGGCGGACCGGCCGAGGTCCGTTCCCCACCCGGAGGTCGCACCGTGCAGCTGGAGAACTCGTTCACCGTCCCCGTGCCCGTCGACGAGGCCTGGCGGGTCCTGCTCGACATCGAGCGGATCGCCCCGTGCATGCCCGGCGCCGCGCTCGACTCGGTCTCCGGTGACGACTTCACCGGCCGGGTCAAGGTCAAGCTCGGTCCGATCAACCTGACCTACCAGGGCAAGGCGTCGTTCGTGGAGAAGGACGAGGCCGCGCACCGCGCCGTCATCGACGCGCGCGGCAAGGACCAGCGGGGCAACGGGACGGCGGCGGCCACCATCACCGCCCAGCTCCAGGGCGAGGGGACGACGACGCGGGTCGACGTCCTCACCGACCTCAACATCACCGGTCGCCCGGCCCAGTTCGGCCGCGGCGTCATGACCGACGTCGGCAACAAGCTGCTCGGCCAGTTCGCCGACAAGCTCGCCGCCCAGCTGGCCAGCGGCGACGACGTGACCGTCGACCGGGCGGCCGCCGCGGAGCAGCAGGAGCCGACCGTCGCCGGGAAGGTCGCGGCCACCGCGGCCGGGGTCGCCGAGGAGGTCGCCCAGTCGGTCGAGCAGGTGCCCGGCGACAACGCGGTCGCGGAGACGGTGCGCGAGGCCGGCACCGCGGCGCGGGAGGCCGCGGCGTCCGCCGGCGACGCCGCGCGCAAGCCCGCGGAGAAGGCCCCGGCGAAGAAGGCCGCCGCGGCGTCGTCCCCGTCGCCCACGGAGACCGCGCCGATCACCGCCCCGGTCACCGGCGTAACCGACACCGTCTCGATCCCCGCGGTGTCGGACACCGCGCCGGCCGCGGCGGACCTCGCCCCGTCGGCCTCGGACACCGCGCCGGCCGCGGCGGTCGGCGGGCCGGTGCCGAGCACGCCGCCGTCGCGCAACACCGCCCCGCCGAGCCGGCCGAGCACCGGCGCCCCGCCGCGCAGCACGCCCGCCGCGGCTCCGGCGCCCCCCCAGCCGGCCGCGGAGCCCGAGCCGATCGACCTGCTCGAGGTGGCCGGCGGCGCCGCGCTCGCCCGCTACGCCGGCCCCGGCGCCGCCGTCCTCGCGGTGCTGCTGCTCATCCTCTTCGCGGCCCGCCGCCGCCGCTGACCGCCCGCTCCGTCGATCACCGGGTGCGTGCTCGCGACACGGCGGGACACGCCGGGCCCTCGTGCACGCATCCGGTGGTCAGCTCCTGACGGCGGCGAGCTCCTCCAGCCAGGCCAGCGCCGCGGAGGCCACGGCCCCCGGTGCCCTCCCCAGCGAGTGGTCGCCCGGCACCGCGCACACCGACGCCGACGGCACCCCGTCCAGCGCCACGACCAGCTCCGCGGGCCGGCCGAACGCGTCGGTCTCCCCCTGCACCACGACCAGCGGCACGCCGGCGCCGGTGAGCTCGCCCGCGCGGCTGCGCTCGGGACGGCCCGGCGGGTGCAGCGGGAACGCCAGCGCCAGCACACCGTCCGCCCCGAGCGCCGTCGCCGTCCGGCAGGCCACCCGCGCCCCGGCGCTGCGGCCGCCGAACACCAGCGGCCCGGTCAGCGCGCCGCCGGCCCGCAGCGCCTCGACGACGGCGGTCCAGGCGACGTCGAGGCGCGGCGGCGCGGGCGCGATCCGCTTGCCGGCCACCCGCCACGGCTGCTCCACCCGCAGCACCCGCCAGCCCGCCGCGGCGGCCGAGGTCGTGACGGCGACGAGGTCGGCCGACCCGGCGCCACCGCCGGCGCCGTGCCCGAGCACGAGCGTGCCGCGGGCACCGTCGGCCGGGCCGTCGGCGTGCACCGCGGCCGGGCCGAGCGGGGTGCCGACGGGCGCGGGGGAGCTCACGGCGCCAGCAGCGCGTCGACCGCCCCCGCGAGGTCCGGGGCGACGACGGCCGGCGCCGGGTAGCCCGGCGGGTACATGCGCTCGCTGCGCGGGAACCACGCCCCGGTGAGGCCGGCCCGCTCGGCGCCGAGCACGTCCCAGCCGTGGGCGGCGACCAGCGCCATCCGCGACGGCTCGACCCCGCAGGCGCCCGCGGCCCACAGGTAGGCCGCGCGGGAGGGCTTCCAGGTGCGCACGGTCTCGCTGGTCAGCGTCCGCTCGACCAGCGGCGTGACGCCGCCGCGCTCCAGCCCCGCCTCGGCCACGCCGGGGGAGCCGTGCGACAGCGTCACCACCCGCACGCCGGCGTCGTGGAGGCGGCGCAGCGCGGGCTCGACGTCGGGGTGCGGCGACAGCTCGAGGAAGGCGTCGGCGACCTCCGAGCGGGCGCCGTCGGGCAGGTCGGTGAGCTGGGCCAGCGCCGAGTCGAAGGCGGCGCGGAAGGGCAGCCAGACGCCGGCCACCGTGGCCGCCGTCCCGGTGTGCAGGGTGCGGCCGAACACGGTGGGCAGCAGCTCCGCGGGCTGCCCGTGCTCGACGAGCGCGGCGGCGACGGGGGCGAGGTCCAGCAGCGTCTCGTTGACGTCGAACGCGACGACCTCGGGGCGCGGGGGGCGTGTCACGCGTCGGCGCTGCGGGCGTCCTCGGCGCGGCCCGCGGTGGTCTGCCGCCGCCGGTGGGAGCGGATGTCCTTCACCCGCTTGTAGACCAGGTAGCCCACCGCCAGGACGACGACGGCGACGACGACGTAGTCCAGGTAGTGCAGGTTCGCCTCGATGAAGTCGCGGGCCAGCCAGCCCAGCGTCACCAGGACGGTGTTCCAGATCAGGCTGCCGGCCGCGGAGTAGAGGAGGAACTGGCCGAACGGCATCCGCACCACGCCCGCGGGCACGGAGATGAAGCTGCGCACGATCGGCACCATGCGGCCGAAGAACACCGCGGAGCGGCCGTGCCGCTCGAACCAGGCGAAGGTCTTGTCGACGTCGGCGGTCTCGACCAGCGGCAGCCGGTCGAGAAAGGCGTGCGACCGTCGCGGGCCCAGCGCCCGGCCGACGTAGTAGAAGAAGATCGCCCCGAGGATCGAGCCGATGGTGGCGCAGCCGACGACGGCCACGAACGCGAACGGGCTGTCGATGAGCACACCGGCCGCCCCGAGGACGGCCTCGCTGGGGATCGGCGGGATGACCGTCTCCAGCAGGATGCTGAAGCCGACGCCGATCGGGCCCAGCGAGTCCACGAGGGAGAGCAGCCAGGCGGTGAGCCCACCCTGGTCGGAGGATGCCGCAGCGGCCAGGAAGGACATGGCTCCCACGGTACGGGCGGTGTCCGGACGTCGCCCGGACCTGCGGGGCGCTGCCCGGACGGCCGGGACGGATGGGGCTAGCGTGCCGCCATGCGTCAGCGACTCACCGCCCGGGCCGTCGTCGTGGGGGACCGGGCGGGCACCGTCGTGCCGGACGCCGTCGTCGACGTCGAGGACGGGCGCATCGCGTGGGCCGGCCCGGCCGCCGACGCCCCGCCGGCCGGGGACGCCGAGGTCGTGGCGCTGCCCGGCCTGCTCGTGCCGGGGCTGGTGAACGCCCACTCGCACGCGCCGATGGTGCTGTTCCGCGGCCAGGGCGAGGGGCTGCCGCTGGACCGCTGGCTGCGCGAGGTGATGTGGCCGCGGGAGGCGCGGCTGACCGGGGACGACGTCGAGGTGGCGATGACCGCCGCGTCGGCGGAGATGCTGCGCGGCGGGGTCACCGCCAGCGTGGAGATGTACTTCTCACCGGAGCGGATCGCCGCGGCGGTCGGGGCCACGGGCGCCCGGGTGGTGGTCGCGGCGCCGATGGTGCCGCTGCCGGGCATGCCGCCGCTGGAGGAGCAGATGGCCGCCGCGGTGGACCTGGCCGGGCGCGCCGACGCGGACGGCCTGGTGGAGTACGGCCTGGGCCCGCACGCGGCCTACACCGTCCCGCTGCCCCTGCTGCGCCGCGCCGCCGAGATCACCCGCGAGCACGGGATGCTGCTGCACCTGCACGTGGCCGAGACCGCCACCGAGGGCGACGGCCTGCTCGAAGCGCACGGGCTGTCGGTGCCCGCGCTGCTGGCCGCGCACGACGTCCTGGGCGGGCGGGTGCTGGCCGCGCACTGCGTGCACCTCGACGACGCCGACCTGGAGCTGTGGGCCGAGTACGACGTCGCCGTGGCGCACTGCCCCGCCAGCAACGCCAAGCTCGCCAGCGGCATCGCGCCGGTGCGGGCGATGCTCGACCGCCGGATCCGGGTCGGCCTGGGCACCGACGGGCCGGCGTCCAACGACGGGTTGGACCTGCTCGCCGACGTCCGCCTGGCCGCAGGGCTGGCCCGGCTGCGGGAGTCCGCGGCCACGGCGCTTCCCGCCGCGGAGGCGTTCTGGCTGGCCACCGGCGGCGCCGCCGAGGCGATCGGCCGCCCCGACCTCGGCCAGGTCGAGGCGGGCCGGCGCGCGGACCTCGTGCACGTGGACACCCGCGACCTCGGCTTCGAGCCGGTCGGCGACCAGGCCGACCTGCTCACCCACCTGGTCTGGTCGGGCGCCTCGCGGCTGGTCCGCGACGTCTGGGTCGGCGGCCGGCAGGTGGTCGCCGACGGCGCGGTGACCACCGTGGACGTGGACGCGCTGCGCGCCGAGGTCGCCGAGCGGGCGGCGCGGCTCGCCCGCTAGGCCTGCGGAGCGGGACCGGTCCAGGTGTAGAGGTGGCCGTCGACCACGACGGTGACCCAGCCCTCGCACAGCAGCGCGGGCTCGCCGGTGAGGTCGGGCCAGGCGCCGCCGCCGTCCCACGGCATGCCCGGCCGCGGCAGCGGCGTGCAGTCCGCGGGCGGGACGGCGCCGGGCGCGAGGGCCATGTCGGCCCGGACGCTGCCGTCGGCGGGCCCGTACGCCTCGCCCGGCCGGACGACGGTGACGCCGGATCCCACCCCGCGGGTCCACCACGGCACCGCGCCGCGCGGCGCCCCGGCGGCCTCGGCGACGTCGCGGGTGTCGGTGTGCCCCTGCAGCTCGGCCACCATCGCGCCGAACCCGTGCACGCCGGCGGGCATCGTCACCAGGACGCCGGCTCCCGCGGCCGCGCCGAGCGCGACCGTCCCCGCCAGCGTGCCCAGGACCACCTTCACCGCCGTGCCGGGCACCGCGGGCCTCCTCTCGTCGGGCCACCGGCCGGTGGCGGGACGAGCCTCGGTCCGGAGGCCGTCCGCGGGCGTCGGCGCCCGGGCTGATCCCGCCGGGGGCCGGTCGTCCACCCGGGGGAGGACACCGGGTGCGACGTGGGCTGGAGGACCGTGCCGTGCGGCGGTTGACTGCGCCGCATGGCGGCGTCCCTGCGGGTCCTGACCATGAACGTGCTCGGCCCGGCCAACCCGGACTGGGCCCGCCGCAGCGCGCTGATCGGGGAGACGCTGCGCCGGCTGGACGCCGACGTCGTCGCGCTGCAGGAGGTGCCCGTCGCCGACGGCACCGTCGAGGAGCTGCTCGGCCCCGGCTGGTCCGTGACCCCCTTCTCCCGGGCCGCCGAGGACGGGGTGGGCGGCGTGCTGGCCACCCGGGCCCCGCACCGCGTGGTCGAGGAGGTCGACCAGCGCTGCACGCCGCGGGCACGGGACTTCCCGTGGTGCGCGACGCTGCTGGCCGAGGTGGACACCGCGGTCGGCCGCGTGCTGGTCGCCCACCACAAGCCCAGCTGGCAGTTCGGGTACGAGTACGAGCGCGAGCAGCAGGCGCTCGCCGCCGCGCGGGCGGTCGAGCGCCGGGCCGGCGGGGTGGACCACGCCGTCGTCCTCGGCGACCTCGACGCGACGCCCGACGCGGCCAGCACGCAGTTCCTGCGCGGACGCCGGTCGCTGGACGGGACGAGCGTCTGCTTCCAGGACGCCTGGGAGACCCTGCACCCGGCCGATCCCGGGTTCACCTTCGACGCCCGGAACCCGCTGGTGCGGGCGGGGGAGGTGGCCACCGCGGTCAGCCGGCGCATCGACTGGGTGCTGGTGCGCAGCGGCGTGCACGGGCCGACGCTGCAGGTCCGCTCCTGCGCCCGGGTGCTGGACGAGCCGGTCGCCGGCGTCTGGGCCAGCGACCACCACGGCGTCGTCGCCGACCTCGACCTGCCCGGCCACCCGCCGGGCTCGTGGGCTCCTCAACCGACCGGTTGACAAAAGTCCCCGCCGGGTCCTATCGTCGTGTTCAACCGAGAGGTTGATGAAGGAGGTCGCAGGTGGCAGCGGATCCGCTCTCCCGGGTGTTCGCGGCGCTGGCCGACCCGACGCGGCGCGACATGGTCGCGCGGCTGGCGGTCGGCGACGCGACGGTGGGCGAGCTCGCCGCCCCCTACGACGTGACCGTCCAGGCGGTCTCCAAGCACCTGAAGGTGCTCGAGGACGCCGGTCTGGTCAGCCGCAGCCGGGAGGCCCAGCGCCGCCCGGTGCACCTCGAGGCGGAGGTGTTCGACCTGATGACGAAGTGGATCGAGCGCTACCGCCGTCAGGCGGAGGAGCGCTACCGCCGCCTCGACGACGTCCTCCGGTCCATGCCGGACGACGCGACACCGCCCACCGCGCAGGAGGAGAACCGGTCATGAGCACCGCCACCCGTGAGACGCAGATCGTCGCCGACCCCGAGGTCCCGCTCGTCCGCATCACCCGCGAGTTCGACGCCCCGCGCGGCAAGGTGTTCCGCGCGCACACCGACCCCGAGCTGCTCGTGCGTTGGCTGGGCCCGCGCGGGCTGGAGATGCGCATCGACCACTACGACTGCCGCACCGGCGGCTCCTACCGCTACGTGCACAGCGACGCCGACGGTGAGTACGCCTTCCGCGGCTGCTTCCACGAGGTCCGGCCCGACGAGCTCATCGTGCAGACGTTCACCTTCGAGGGGCAGCCCGACGGCGTCGCCCTGGAGAAGCTGGTGCTCGAGGACCTCGGCGACGGCCGCACCCGGCTGACCGTCACCTCGCTGTGCGACTCGTTCGCCGACCGGGACGCGATGATCGCCGGCGGCATGGAGGTCGGCGTCGTCGAGGGCTACGAGCGGCTCGACGAGGTGCTCGCCCGTGGCTGAGCGCGCCGTGGAGATGAAGCTGGAGCTCGTACCCATACCGGTCGCCGACGTCGACCGGGCGAAGGCCTTCTACGCCGACCGGCTGGGCTTCACCGTCGACGTCGACGTGCGACCCGCCGACGGCGTGCGGGTCGTCCAGCTGACCCCGCCGGGTTCGGCCTGCTCCGTCGGCTTCGGCACCGGCCTGGCGGCCTACGAGGGCGCTCCCGGCTCCGTCCGGGCGCTGCACCTCGTCGTCGCGGACATCGAGCACGCCCGGGCGGACCTGGTGGGCCGCGGTGCCGACGTCGGGCCCGTGGTGGACGTCGGGGGCGGGGTGAAGTACGCGGCGATCACCGACCCGGACGGCAACACCCTGACCCTGCAGGAGATGGCCTGGCGGACGGGCGCAGCCTTCTAGGCGCGCAGCCTTCTAGGCGCGCAGCCTTCTAGGCGCGCAGCCTCCTAGGCGCGCAGCGAGATCGTCTCCCCGCGCACGACGGTCCGCAGCTGCCCGGGCGCCCGCCGCTCGGCGACCTCCCGCACGAAGTCGCCGAGCGGCGAGGCGAACCGGTCGTAGTCGTCGTAGTGCACCGGCACGGTCACCGGCGGCTTCAGCAGCTCCACCAGGTCGGCGCCCTGCCGGCCGTCCATGGTCACGGTGACGCCCAGCGCCCTGGTCCCGCCCAGGTGCGGGATCACGACGTCGAGCGGCCCGCAGCGCTGCAGCACCTCGCCCAGCCACGGCCGGAACAGCGTGTCGCCGGTGACGTAGCCGCGCCAGGACACCTCGCCGTCGCGGAGCAGCTCCAGCACGCTGCCCATCACCGGCGGCAGCACCCGCGCCAGCGGGCCGGGGCCGTGGACGCCGGGCACCGAGGTGATCCGCAGCGTCTCGTCGCCGCGGCCGATCTCGTGCACCTGCCACGGCCGCAGGTCCGCGGTCGCCGAGAAGCCGCGCGAGGACAGCGTCCGCGCGGCCGCGGGGGTGGTGACGACCGGCGTGGCCTTGTCGATGGTCGCGTAGGCGACCCGGTCCCAGTGGTCGCCGTGCAGGTGGGACAGCAGGACGGCGTCGAGGTCGGGGAGGTCCTCGGGCAGCAGCGCCGGGTCGGTCAGCCGCCGGGCGAACAGGCCCTTGCCCAGGTAGACGCGCTCCCCGCGCCGGACGAAGTTCGGGTCGGTGAGCAGGGTGAACCCGCCCAGCCGCAGCAGCGTCGTCGCGTTGCCGCCGAAGGTGAGGGTGACGTCGGCGGCGCTCTCGTCGGTGGGCGCGGTGCTGCGGTCGGCGCTGCCCGGGTCGGCGGTCATGCCCGGGCGGCTACCCGCCGGCCGTCGTCCTGCAACCCCGGCCGGCGGTGTCGGCGGGCCGGTGGCCGGGCCGTGGCCGCCCGTCCGCTGCAGGAGACCGCCGCGGGCCTTGTCCCCCGCCTCCGACCGGAGCAGCGTCACGACCGGCACCGAGCCGGTGCCCGACGGCGGCCGGGACCGGGTCCGGGCCGCACCCACCGCAGGACCCGAGGAGCCGCGATGAGCCAGGTCGACCCGTCCGTCCCGCCGAGCGGCACCGGCTGCGCCGACTGCGACGCCACCGGCGGCTGGTGGTTCCACCTGCGCCGGTGCGCCGCCTGCGGCCACGTGGGCTGCTGCGACTCCTCGCCGTCGCAGCACGCCTCGGCGCACGCCGCGGCCACCGGGCACCGGGTCGCGCAGAGCTTCGAGCCGGGTGAGGACTGGACCTGGGACTACGCCGCCGGGGAGTTCGGCGGGGACCTCCGGCTCGCGCCGCCGACCTCGCACCCGGTGACCCAGCCGGCGCCCGGGCCCGCCGGCCGGGTGCCCGCGGACTGGCAGCGCCACCTGCACTGAGGGCGGGCCGGGGCGGGCCCGGCTGGTAGACAGGGGCGGTGGTGCAGTCCCGGGACGTCGACGAGTCCTTCCTCGCCCTGCCCCTGTCCGCGCTCACCGAGGCGGCGCTGACCCGAGCGGTCGACCTCGGCTGCGAGCACGCCGACATCCGGGTGGAGCGCATCCGCACCCAGTCGATCAGCCTGCGCGACGCGCGGCTGGAGGCGCTGGCCGACGGCGAGGACTTGGGCCTGGCCGTGCGCGTGGTGCACGAGGGCACCTGGGGGTTCGCGGCGGGCGTCATCCTCACCGCCGCCGAGGCGGTGCGGCTGGCCGAGCAGGCGGTCGCCGTCGCGCAGGTGTCGGCGGCGCTGGCCACCGACCGGGTCGAGCTCGCGCCGGAGCCCCGGCACGAGGGCTCCTGGGTGTCGTCCTACGACGTCGACCCGTTCGAGGTGCCCGACGCCGAGAAGACCGCGCTGCTCACCGAGCTGTCCGAGCGGCTGCTGGCCGCCGACGGCGTCGAGCACGTGCAGTCGGGCTGCATGCACGTCAAGGAGCAGAAGTACTACGCCGACACCAACGGCACCCGCACCCGCCAGCAGCGGGTCCGCATCACGCCGGAGTTCACCGCGCTCACCGTCGACCGGGCCACGGGCGCCTTCGAGAGCATGCGGACCCTCGCCCCGCCGGCCGGCCGCGGCTGGGAGTACCTGACCGGCGGGCACTTCGACTGGGACGCCGAGCTGGCGCAGATCCCCGAGCTGCTGCGGGAGAAGACCAAGGCGCCGTCGGTGGAGCCGGGCCGCTACGACCTCGTCGTCGACCCCTCCAACCTGTGGCTGACGATCCACGAGTCCGTCGGCCACGCCACCGAGCTGGACCGGGCGCTGGGCTACGAGGCCGCCTACGCCGGCACGTCGTTCGCCACCGTCGACGGGCTGGGGAGCCTGCGCTACGGGTCGGAGCTCATGCACGTCACCGGCGACCGGACGGTCGAGCACGGGCTGTCGAGCATCGGCTGGGACGACGAGGGCGTCGAGGCCCAGCAGTGGGACATCGTCCGCGACGGCGTGCTCGTCGGCTACCAGGTCGACCGCAACACCGCCCGGCTCGGCGGGATGGCCCGCTCCAACGGCTGCTCGTTCGCCGACTCGCCGCGGCACGTGCCGGTGCAGCGGATGGCCAACGTGTCGCTGCAGCCGGCCGCCGACGGGCCGGACCTCGCGGGGCTGATCGGCGGGGTCGAGCGCGGCATCTACGTCGTCGGCGACAAGAGCTGGTCGATCGACATGCAGCGCTACAACTTCCAGTTCACCGGCCAGCGCTTCTACCGCATCGAGGGCGGGCGGCTGGCCGGGCAGCTGCGCGACGTCGCCTACCAGGCCACGACGACGGACTTCTGGGGCTCGATGCGCGCCGTCGGCGGGCCCTCCACCTACCGCCTCGGCGGCGCGTTCAACTGCGGCAAGGCCCAGCCCGGGCAGGTCGCGCCGGTCAGCCACGGCTGCCCGGCCGCGCTCTTCGAGGGCGTCACCATCCTCAACACGGTCCAGGAGGGCGGGCGATGAGCCAGCTGACCGCGCAGCAGCTGGTCGAGAAGGCGCTGGCCGCCTCGACCGCCGACGGCTGCGTCGCCTACGTCGTCGAGAGCACCGAGGCCAACCTGCGGTGGGCGTCGAACAGCCTGACGACGAACGGGGCGATGCGCTCGCGCCAGGTCGTCGTCGTGTCGTTCGTCGACGGCGGCGCCGGGATGGCCACCGGCACGGTCGCGCGGACCGGCACGCCCGACGTCGCCGAGCTGGTCGCCGCCAGCGAGCAGGCCGCCCGCGACGCCGGCCCGGCCGAGGACGCCGTGCCGCTGATCAGCAAGGCCCCCCCGGACGCGGGGGACTGGGACGCCGAGCCGGCCGAGACCTCGATCGAGGTGTTCGCCGAGTTCGCGCCGGCGCTGGGGGAGGCGTTCGGGGCCGCGCGCGGCCGCGGCGACCTGCTCTTCGGCTACGCCGAGCACGCGCTGACGACGACCTACGTGGGCACCTCCACCGGCCTGCGGCTGCGCACCGACCAGCCCAGCGGCCGCGTGGAGCTCAACGGCAAGAGCACCGACTTCTCGCGGTCGGTGTGGTCCGGCGTCGGCACCCGCGACTTCCGCGACGTGTCGGTGGCCGACCTCGCCGCCGACGTGGAGCGCAAGCTCGGCTGGTCGCAGCGGCGGGTCGAGCTGCCGGCCGGGCGGTACCAGACGCTGCTGCCGCCGTCGGCCGTGAGCGACCTGATGATCTACGCCTACTGGACGATGGAGGCCCGCGACGCCGACGAGGGCCGCAACGTCTACGCCAAGGCCGGCGGCGGCAACCGGATCGGCGACCGGCTGGCCCAGCTCCCGCTGACCCTGCGCAGCGACCCGCACGCCCCCGGGCTGGAGACGGCGCCGTTCCAGGTGGTGAGCACCTCGTCCGGCTCGGCCAGCGTGTTCGACAACGGGATGGCGACGCCCGCCGTCGACTGGATCCGCGACGGCGTCCTCACCAACCTGATCCGCCCGCGGGCCTGGGCGCTGAAGACGACGGCGCCCGCGGTGGCCGCCGTCGACAACCTGATCCTCGAGCAGCCCGGCGCGACGGCGTCGCTGGAGGACATGGTCGCCGCCACCGACCGCGGGCTGCTGCTGACCACGCTCTGGTACATCCGCGAGGTCGACCCGCAGACGCTGCTGCTCACCGGCCTGACCCGCGACGGCGTGTTCCTCGTCGAGGGTGGCGAGGTGACCGGCGCGGTGAACAACTTCCGGTGGAACGAGTCGCCGGTGGACCTGCTGGCGCGGATCGGCGAG
The DNA here is from genome assembly GCF_042654585.1 of Geodermatophilus arenarius. NCBI lineage: Bacteria > Bacillati > Actinomycetota > Actinomycetes > Geodermatophilales > Geodermatophilaceae > Geodermatophilus > Geodermatophilus arenarius. Next base: position 71,685 of record NZ_JBHSGR010000023.1, on the reverse strand, counting down.
GTCGGGCGCACCGAGCGCACGCTGCCGCGCGAGTGGAACGACTGGTTCACCCGCGCCGCGATGCCGCCGGTGCGCGTGCCGGACTTCAACATGAGCTCGGTGTCCCCGGCCAGCTAGGCGCCGTCGGCTCCCGCCGGCCGCCGCACCGCCGGCTCGTGCGGTGCTCCGCGTGCTCCTGCGGTGCCGCGACACCGCAGGAGCACCGGGAACACCGCGGGAGCCCACCTCCTGGGGTCCTCCCTGTGCTCCTGGGGGCCTGCACCACCCCAGAACGTCGAACAGCGCCCCAGCGGCCGGCGCGGGGAACGTCTGCACTGCGCGTCGACGTCGGCTCTTGCGGTGTCCTGCGTGCTCCTGCGGTGCCGCGACACCGCAGGAGCACCGCGAACGCCGCGAGAGGGCCGGCTCCTCGGGTCGAGCCCGTGCTCCCGCGGTCCTGCCGCATCCCGGGACCGCGGGAACGACCCTCGTGGCCGCCCGGTGCGGGGTCCTCGCGCACTGGCGGCGCGTCCCGACGGGGGCTCGTGGGGCGGCTGTGACGCAGGGGTGGCGAGGGGCGCCCATACCGCACGGCTGCTCCCCCCAAACACGGATCCCGGATATTTTTCTGGCGGACAGCAGAGAGCCCCCGGGTCCCCGGGGGCGCGAGGGGAGCACGCCATGACCCGCAACCAGAAGCCCTCCGTGTTCCAGGTGGGCAAGATCTGGGACGACGGCCGCACGATCGTCGTCTCCGGGTGGGGCATCGGGCTGTGCGCCTCCGCCTGCGCCTGCCACCGCTCGCCGATGGGCGGGCACCTGGCCATCGACGAGGACCAGGCCGGCGGCACGCTGGGGCTGCGGTGCTTCGACGAGGACGGTTGCGACTGCTGCGAGCCGTGGACCGCCGACGAGCTGTCCGCCGTCCTGCGCGACCTGCAGCGCGTGGCCGGGCTCGACGCCGAGGAGCCGCTCGCCGGCTGACGGAGGACCCCCCTGCCCCCCGCCGCTCGCAGGCTCGCGGCGGGGCCCTGCGGAGGGGGCGCACGGACACCGGTCCGCGGGGCGGGCGCCGTTCGGCGCCCGCCCCGCGGGGTATGCGGACCCCGTGCTGGGACGAGCTGCGATGCGCGGTGCCCTGGCCGGCCTGGCCGGCACCGCGGCGATGACACTGGCCGAGAAGGTGGAGCAGCAGGTGACCGGCCGGCCGGACTCCTACGTGCCGGCCCGCACGCTCACCGCGCTGGCCACCCGGCGCCGCCCGCCCGGGTCCGAGCGGCCGTTCGTGCGCAACCACCTCATGCACTGGGGCACCGGGGCCGCCGTCGGCGCGCTCCGCGGGATCTGGTCGGCCAGCGGCCTGCGCGGCTGGCGCGCCTCGGTCTGGCACACCTCCGTCCGGCTGGCCACCGACCAGACGCTGGAGAACGCCACGGGCGTCGGCGACCCGCCGTGGACCTGGTCGCGGCAGGACCGCGTCGTCGACGTCGCCGGCAAGGCCCTGTACTCCCTCGTCACCGGCGCGGTGTCCGACGCGCTGGTCCCGCTCGCCCCCGACCGCCGCCGCAGCACCTCCCCCTGACAGGACCGGCCCGGTCGCGCGACGGCCGGGACGGGTGGGACGGACGGGGAGCGTGGGGTCCCGCCCGCCCCGGGCACCGCGCGCCCTGCACACGCTCCGCTGACGACCTCCCTACGGTCCGTACCGAGACGAGACCAGGGGAGCGCCGCCGGGAGGCGGCAGGGGGAGGCCGATCGTGCAGCGCAACCGGACGACGGGACGGCGCTGGACGGGTGCGGTCGTCGCCGCCACCGGCCTGGTGGCCCTCGTGCTCGCCCCCTCGTCCGCCTCCGCCGAGCCCGGCACGCCGCCGGCCACCGCCGCGGAGGCCGCACAGCTGGTCGAGGAGACCGGCCGGCAGCTGACCGCCCTCGACGAGCAGGTGCACCAGGCCGAGCTCGCGGTCGCGGCGCAGCAGCAGGCCGCCACCGCCGCCGACGCCGCCGCCGACACCGCCGAGGCGACGCTCGCGCAGTACGCCCCGGCCATCCGCGCCATCGCGCAGAGCGGCTACACCGGCACCACCCGGTCCCGCGTGGCCGCCTTCCTGGGCAGCGACTCCGCCGACGACCTCGTCGCCCAGATGACCATGATCGACCTCATCGCCGACCACACCGACGGCGTCCTCACCGAGGTGGCCGCCGCCCAGGCCGCGGCCGAGCAGGCCCGGGCCGACGCCGACGCCGCGGCCGCCGAGGCCACCGCCGCGCTGACCGCCCTGCACGACCAGCAGGCGCAGGTCCGGGCGCAGGCCGACGCGTACGAGGCCGACTTCGAGCGGCTGACGGCGGCCGAGCAGGCCCGCGTCACCACCGCGCTGGCCGGCCCCGTCCTCGACGCGCCGTCGGCGGCCGCCGCCGCGGCCGCCGCCCCCGGCCCCGCCGCCGCGATCGCCGTGCAGACGGCGCTGGCCCAGATCGGGGACCCCTACGTGTGGGGCGCCTCGGGACCCGACGGCTTCGACTGCTCCGGGCTGACCTCCTACGCCTACGCCGCCGCCGGCATCGCGCTGCCGCACTCGAGCAAGGCGCAGTCGACGCTGGGGACGCCGGTGGCACGGGCGGACCTCATGCCCGGGGACATCGTCTACTTCTACTCGCCGGTCAGCCACGTCGGCCTCTACATCGGCGACGGCAAGATGGTGCACGCGCGCACCTACGGCCAGCCGGTCGCGGTGACCAGCGTCGACCAGTCGGGGTACCGCGGCGCCGTCCGCGTGGCCTAGCGCCCGCCGGGCGCGCCGTCCCCCGGGGCGGGCCGTACCGTTGCCGTCCGTGACCCGGGCACTGCCGCGTGAGGAACCCGCCCTGCGGCCCGAGGCCATCGGCTTCCTCGACTCGCTGGTCATCGGCCTGGCCGCGACCTCGCCGGCCTACTCGCTGGCGGCGGTCATCGGCCCCGTCGTCGCCCTGGTCGGGGTGCACGCCCCCGGTGTGATGCTGGCGTCGTTCGTGCCGATGCTGCTCATCGCCGGCGCGTTCGCCGCGCTCAACCGGGCCGACCCGGACTGCGGGACGACGTTCTCCTGGGTCGCCCGAGCCTTCGGCCCGACGGCGGGCTGGATCGGCGGCTGGGCGATCACCATGACCGGCGTCCTGGTGGTCGGGTCGCTGGCCGAGGTCGGCGTCCGGTTCACCCTGCTGGTGCTGGGCCTGGACGCCCTGGCCGACTCCACGCCCGCGGTCGTCGCGCTGAGCGTGCTGCTGGTCGTCGTCATGTCGGCGATCTGCGTGCTCGGCACCGAGATCTCCGCCCGGCTGCAGAACGGGCTGATCCTCGCCCAGACCGCGGCGCTGCTGGTGTTCGCCGTCGTCGCGGTCGTCCGCGGCGTCCGGGGCGACTCGCCCTTCGGCGGGCTGACGCCGTCCTGGGACTGGCTGGACCCCTTCGGCGCCGGCGGCGCCGCGCTCACCGGCGGTCTCCTGCTCGGCGTCTTCGCCTACTGGGGCTGGGAGTCGGCGGTCAACCTGACCGAGGAGACCACCGACCCGCGGGTCGCCCCGGGCCGGGCCGGCGTGCTGTCGACGGTGGTCCTGCTGCTCACCTACGTCGGCGTCGCGGTCGCCGTCGTCTCCTTCGCGGGGACGTCCTGGCTGGCCGGCAACGCCGACGAGGAGGAGGCGGTCTTCGCGCTGTTGTCCACGCAGGCGCTGGGCGGCTGGGACTGGGTGGTGCTGGCCGCCGTCGCCACCTCGGCGATCGCCTCCACGCAGACGACGATCATCCCGGCCTCGCGCACCGGCCTGTCGATGGCGCGGCGGGCAGCGCTGCCGGCGCGGTTCGGGTCGGTGTCCGAGCGGTTCCGGACGCCGGACGTCTCCACCTGGTGGGTCGCCGGCGTGGCGGTCGCCTGGTACGTCGGCGTGCACCTGGTCAGCGAGAACGCGCTGTTCGACTCGATCACCGCGCTGTCGCTGCTGATCGCGCTGTACTACGCGCTCACCGGCCTGGCCTGCGCCTGGTACTTCCGCCGCCGGCTGGCCCGCAGCGTGCGCGACGCGCTGCTGCTCGGCGTCGGTCCGCTGGTCGGGGCGGCGATGCTCGGCTGGCTGCTGGTGCTCTCCGTGCGCGACCTCGCCGACCCGGCGAACAGCTACACCGGCCAGGCCTGGCTCGGCCTCGGCCCGCCGCTGGTGATCGGCGTCGGGATCATGGTGGCCGGGATCGGCCTCATGCTGCTGTGGCGGTGGCGCGACGCCCGCTTCTGGCGCGAGCGCCCCGGCGTGGCCCCCGAGGACGCCGACCCCCTCGGCTAGTGCAGCAGGCGGCCCTCCGCGAGCATCGTCACCAGGGCCGCGATCCGCTTCGCCCGCGTGGCCGGGGTGGCGGCGGTGTGCACCCGCCACAGGACGGCGTAGCGGTTGGTGCCGTCCAGCCCCGCGAACGCCTCCTGCGCGGCGGGCTCGGCGGCCAGCGCCTCGGCGAGGTCGTCGGGGACGGTGATGGTGGCCGGGCCCGCGTAGGCGCGGTCCCAGCGGCCGTCGGCCTGCGCCGCCTCCACCTGCGCCAGACCCGCGGGCCGCATCCGGCCGGCCGCGACGAGCCCGGCGACGATGCCGACGTTCTTCTGCGACCACACGCTGCGCGGCCGCCGTGGCGTGACCCGGGTCAGGTACCAGTGGTCGTCCACGCTGTTGCTGCGGCCGTCGATCCAGCCGAAGCACAACAGCGACTCGACCATCTCGTCGCGGGTCAGCGAGGGCACGCCCGCGCCCTTCTTCGCCAGCTTCACGTAGCAGCCCGGCGCGGTGGCGTGCTCGGCCTCCAGCCACGCCTCGAACGCGGCCTGGTCGGGGAAGGCCAGGACCGGTAGGTCGGTCGGCAGGGTCACGCCGGGATCCTGACCGGGACGTCCCCCGGTGCGCCACCCTGTCGGCGTGGGGAGCACCGACGCCGTCCGGGCGGGTGAGGTCTACGCCGCCGACCTCGAGCCCCGGCCGGGCGGGCGGCTGCGGCACTGGGTCCGCGTCACCGGTGCCCTCGCCGCCGAGCTCGCCCAGGGGCTGGTCCCCGCGCCGACGGTGCACGACGTGGTGGTGCGCCGCCGCGCCGACGGCGGGGAGGTCCTGCGGGTGCCCGCCGAGGACCCGCACGCGCCGGGACACCTGCTGGCCGCGATCCGGGACGAGCTCGACGCCGTCGGCCCCGGGGAGTTCCTCGACCGGTGGAGCGTCCGCACGCCCTGATCCCGCGTTCAGAGCTCCGTGCGGAGCACCTCCGCCGCCCGCGCGAGCGACCGCATCTTGCCCTCGGCGGACGCCCGCGGCAGGTACTTGAGGCCGCAGTCGCTGGTGAGGACCAGCCGCGCGACGTCGACGTCGTCCAGGGCCCGCCGCACGCGGTCGGCCACCACCTCCGGCGTCTCCACCTCCGGCGTGGACAGGTCCAGGACGCCGAGGGCGATGCCCTTGCCGCGCAGCGGCCGCAGCTGCGCCGGGTCCAGGTGCGACTGCGCCGTCTCCACCGACACCGTGTCGACCGGGGTGTCGGCCAGCTCGGGCAGGAACGAGTAGCCCTCCGGGCGCTCGCTCACCATGGCCGCGTAGCCGAAGCACAGGTGCAGGTGCACCGGACCGGGCGCGCCCTCCACCGCGCGGGTCACCGCCTCGGCGCCGTAGCGGCGGGCCACCTCCGGCCGGGCCTGCAGCCACGGCTCGTCGATCTGCACGACGTCGGCGCCCGCGGCGAACAGGTCGGCGATCTCCTCGCGGACGACGTCGGCGTAGGCCAGCGCCAGGGCGCGGTCGTCGCCGTAGTGCTCGTCCTGTGCCTGCTGCGCCATGGTGAACGGGCCGGGCAGCGTGATCTTGACCGGCCGGTCGGTGGCGGCGCGGAGGAAGCGCACGTCGCGGGCCTGGATCGGGCCGCGGCGGCGGAGCTCGCCGACCACCCGCGGCACCGGGATCGGCTTCCCGGAGCGGTTGAGCACCGTGCCGGGGGTGTCGACGTCGACCCCGTCGAGCGCGGTGGCGAAGTGGTTCGAGTAGGACTCCCGCCGCTGCTCGCCGTCGCCGACCAGGTCCAGGCCGGCCGCCTCCTGGGCGCGGACCGCCAGCAGCGTCGCGTCGTCCTGCGCCTCCTCCAGCAGGTCCGGCGCCGGCCGCCACAGCTCCCGGGCGCGGACCCGGGGCGGGAACTGGTGAGCCAGCCGGTCGTGGTCGATGAGCCACCCGGGCTGGGGCAGGCTCCCGACGACCGTGGTGGGCAGCGGCGGCAGGGAAGCGGACACGGGGTGATCCTGCCCGCGCCGACGGGGCTCCGGGTGTGCTGGGGTGGACGCCGTGGCGGACAACTACATCGCGGAACTGCCCTTCGGCGCCCCGGCCATCGACGAGGAGGCCTTCGTCGCGCCGACGGCGGTGGTGGTCGGCGCGGTCACGATGGGACCGCGCTCCAGCATCTGGTACGGCGCGGTCGCCCGGGCCGATCACGAGGTCATCGAGATCGGCGAGGGCTCCAACGTGCAGGACGGCAGCACCCTGCACTCGGACCCCGGCTTCCCGCTGGTCCTCGGCCGCGGCGTCACCGTCGGGCACCGCGTCGTCCTGCACGGCGCCCGCGTCGACGACGACGTGCTGGTCGGCATGGGCAGCATCGTCATGAACGGCGCGCACATCGGGTCGGGGTCCATCGTGGCCGCGGGCGCCGTCGTCACCCAGGGCACCGTCGTGCCGCCGGGCTCGCTGGTGGCCGGCGTCCCGGCGAAGGTGCTGCGGCCGACCACCGACGACGACCTCGCGCACATCCGGCTCAACGCGGCCAGCTACACCGAGCGGCTCGACGCGGCGCGGAAGGTGCGGCCGGTGGTGCGCCGTCCGCTGCCGCCGGCCGGCTACACCCCCGGCGACGCCGCCGACTGACGAAGGACCACCCTTCCCCCCACGCCTCGCACGCTCGGCGCGGGCCCCCTGGAGGGCGGCCCATCACGTCACCTCAGACGGCGCCGGCGAGGCGGGCGACGGCGTCGCGGACCTCGTCGAGGGACAGCGCCAGCGTCGCGTCGCCCACCGGGAGCTCGACCCGCACCACGGTGGGGTCGCCGGTGACGCCTGCCCGCGCCCAGGTCCACAGCCCCTCCTGGGCGAGCGCGCGGGCGGCGGCGCGGAAGGCGTCCGGGGTGGTCGACAGCAGCAGGTGCAGCATCGGCGTCTGCGGCGGGTCGGGCACCACCCGCACCCCGGGCAGGCCGCGGACGGTCTCGGCGACCTCCCGCGCCCGCTCGAGGTAGGCGGGGAACAGCGGCAGCCGGCGGCGCAGGCACGACAGTGCCGAGGCCGCGCCCGGCCACAGGCCGAACAGCGTGCCGCCCATCCGCCCGCGCCACTCCCGGACCTCGGCGACGACGTCCGCGGGCCCGGCCACGCAGCACCCGGCCAGCGCGCCGACCCCCTTGTAGAAGCTGACGTAGACGGTGTCGAACGGCGCCGCGACGTCCGACGGCGGCATCTCGTAGCCGGCGGCGGCCTCCCACAGCCGGGCGCCGTCGAGGTGGGCCACCGAGTGCACGTCGTGCGCCCACGCGGCCTGCTCGACGACGTCGTCCCACGGCGGCAGCGGACCGCCCAGGTCCCGCTGCGGCAGCTCGACGACCAGCGCGGCCGGCGGCTCGGCGACGCCGTCGAGGTCGGCGCGCAGCAGCATCCGGTGCCGGTCGCCGACCGGGCGCTCGACCAGGCCCTGCAGCCGCGCCAGCGCGCCGCCCTCGTGCCGGAACAGGTGGCACTCGGGGTGGGCGACGACGGTGGCGCGGCCGCTGCGCCCGGCGTGCACCCGCAGCACCGCCTGCTGCGCCATCGTCCCGCTGGGCAGGTAGACCGCGGCCGGCTTGTCCAGCAGCTGCGCGACCTCCGCCTCGAGCTCCGCGACGACGCCGCCCGAGCCGTACCGGTCCAGCGCGGTGTCCGGCGGGATGGTGGCCAGCAGGTCGGCGGCGCGCTGGGGGCCGTGGCCGGTCAGGGCACGGTCGCAGGCCGGCCGCAGGGCGTCGAGGTCGTCGTCCACGGGCCCAGTCTGTCGGGAGCCCGGGATCCCGGCGGACCGGGCCCGGGGCCCTGGCTCCGGGACCCCGGCCCCGTCAGGCGTCGAGCAGCTCGCGGAGGAGCGCGCCGACGGCGGCCGCCTCGATGAGGAAGCCGTCGTGCCCGTACGGCGAGGACACCACCCGCAGCGGCACCCCGAGCGCGTCGGCCACCCGCCGCTGCAGCTCCAGCGGGTAGAGCCGGTCGGAGTCGACGCCGGCCACCACCGCCCGCGCGGTCACCCGGGCCAGCGCCGCCTCCACCCCGCCCCGGCCGCGGCCGACGTCCCAGGTGTTCATCGCCTCGGTGAGCACCAGGTAGCTGCCGGGGTCGAAGCGGCGGGTGAGCTTGTCGGCGTGGTGGTCCAGGTAGGAGGCGACGGCGAACCGGCCGTCGGCCTGCACGGCCGCGCCGAAGCGCTCCTCCAGCTCGAACGCGCTGCGGTAGGTCAGGTGCGCGATCCGCCGGGCGATGCCGAGCCCGGCGACCGGGTCGGCGCGGATCGCGGCCTGCTGGGTGGTCTGGGTGCCGATCTGGTCGGCGGTGGCCGCCGCGCCCGAGGCGAGGAAGAACAGCCCGGCCACCCGGTCGGGCAGCGCGACCGCCCACTCCAGCGCCCGCATCCCGCCCATCGACCCGCCGACGACGGCGGCCCACCGGTCGATGCCGAGCGTGTCGGCCAGCGCCGCCTCGACCAGCACCTGGTCGCCGACGGTCACCTCGGGGAACCGCGGTCCCCACGGCCGGCCGTCGGGCGCGGTCGAGGACGGGCCGGTCGTCCCCTGGCACCCGCCGAGCACGTTGGCGCAGACGACGAAGAACCGGTCGGTGTCCAGCGCCGCGCCCGGCCCGACCAGCGACGCCCACCAGCCCGGCGTCGGGTGGCCGGGCCCGGCCGGGCCGGTGACGTGGCTGTCGCCGGTGAGCGCGTGCTCGACCAGCACCGCGTTGCCGCCGTCGGGGGCGAGCGTGCCCCAGGTCTCGTAGGCCACCCGGACGCCGGGCAGCACCCCACCGCGTTCGAGCCGGACCGGTCCGTCCAGGTCCAGGAACAGCCGGTCCCCGGCGGGGTCGCCGTCGCGCCACCCGCCGGTGCGCGGCGGGGTGCGGGACCCCGGGAGGTCCCGCACCCCGCCCACGTCAGGCGCCCTTCGCGGCGCGGAAGCCGGCCTCGAGGTCGGCGAGGATGTCCTCGATCCCCTCCAGTCCGGCGGCCAGGCGCACCAGGCCGGGCGTGACGCCCGTGGTCCGCTGCTCCTCCGGCGTCAGCTGCGAGTGGGTTGTCGACGCCGGGTGGATGACCAGGCTGCGGACGTCGCCGATGTTGGCCACGTGGCTGTGCAGCTCCAGCGCCTCGACGAAGCGCTTGCCGGCCTCGACGCCGCCGCGGATCTCGAACGCCAGCACCGCGCCGGCGCCGCGCGGGGCGTAGCGCTGCTGGGCGGCGTGCCACGGCGAGGACGGCAGGCCGGCGTAGTGCACCGACTCCACCTCGTCGTGCGCCTCGAGGAACTCGGCCACCCGCTGGGCGTTGGCCACGTGCCGCTCCATGCGCAGCGACAGGGTCTCGATGCCCTGCACGACCAGCCACGCGTTGAACGGGCTGATCGCCGGGCCGAGGTCGCGCAGCAGCTGCACCCGGGCCTTGAGCGCGTAGGCGGGCGCGCCGAGGTCGGCGTAGACGACGCCGTGGTAGGTCGGGTCCGGCGTGGTGAAGCCGGGGAACCGGCCGCGGGTCCAGTCGAAGTTGCCGCCGTCGACGATGACCCCGGCGATCGCGGTGCCGTGGCCGCCGAGGTACTTGGTGGCCGAGTGGACGACGACGTCGGCGCCGTGCTCGAGCGGGCGCACGAGGAACGGCGTGGCGATGGTGTTGTCGACGATCAGCGGCACGCCGTTGCGGTGCGCCACCTCCGACACCGCGGAGATGTCGAGGACGTCGCCCTTCGGGTTGCCGATCGACTCCCCGTAGAACGCCTTGGTGTTCTCGCGGACCAGCGACTGCCAGTTCTCCGGGTCGTCGGGGTCCTCGACGAAGGACACCTCGACGCCGAGCTTGGGCAGCGAGTGGTGCAGCAGGTTGTAGGTGCCGCCGTACAGCGACGCCGAGGCGACGACGTGGCTGCCGGCCTCGGCGACGTTGAGGATCGCCAGGGTCTCGGCGGCCTGGCCGCTGGCCACCGCGAGCGCGGCGACGCCGCCCTCGAGCGAGGCCACGCGCTGCTCGAGCGCGTCCTGCGTCGGGTTCATGATCCGCGTGTAGATGTTGCCCATCTCGGCCAGCGCGAACAGGTCGGCGGCGTGCTGGGCGTCGCGGAACTGGTAGCTGGTCGTGGCGTAGATCGGCAGGGCGCGGGCCCCGGTGGTGGGGTCGGGGCTGGTCCCGGCGTGGATCTGCCGGGTCTCGAAGCTCCAGCTCTGCTGGTCGGGCACGGCGCCGTCTCCTCTCGCTCGCGGAGACCCCGCGGCGCACGGAGGGCTCCGTCTTGCCGCGCGGCGGGCGCCGCGCGGCCGGCTCTTCCCCTGGGAGCACCTCGGACGGAGGAGAGGTTGCCGGGCAGCCAGCCAGGTACTTGTCGCTGCCTCTCGTGAGCCTGCGCGGAACCCTAGCGCCCGGTCAGGAGGCGCCGGGCCGGGGGTGCGCGAGGGCGGCCGCGGCGTCGTCGGCGAGGCGGGCGACCAACTCCCCGGCGGGCAGCGCCTCGGCCAGCGCGTACGCCTGCCCGGCCCACATGCTGATGGCCTCCGGGTCGCCGGCCTGCCGGGCCGCCGCGCGCAACGGCGTCGTCAGGTGGTGGACGTGCGGGTAGGCGGCCGGAGCCGCGGCGGTGTGCTCGGCGAGGAAGCGGTTGACCAGCCCGCGGGCGCGCCGGCCGCTGAACGCGCGGGTGAGCGCCGTCGGCCGGCCGGCGCCCAGCGCCGCCCGGTGCGCCGCGCCGGTCCCGGCCTCGGGGCACAGCAGGAACGCCGTGCCCAGCTGCGCGGCCTCCGCGCCCGCGACGAGCACCGCCGCGACCGAGGGGCCGTCGACGATCCCGCCGGCGGCGACCATCGGCAGGTCCACCGCCCGGGCGACCAGCCGCAGCAGCGGCAGCAGCCCGTACTCGCCCGCCCCGTCCTCGTCGCGGAGGCCGCCGCGGTGGCCGCCGGCCTCGACCCCCTGCACCACCAGCGCGTCCGCGCCGGCGTCGCGGGCGGCGAGGGCGTCCTCCGGCGAGGTGACGGTGACCAGCACGGTGGCGTCGGCGTCGTGCAGCGCGGCGACCATGTCCGGCCGCGGCAGGCCGAAGGTGAACGACACCACCGGCACCCGCTCCTCGGCGAGGACGGCGACCTTGGCCTCCCACGCGTCGTCGTCGGCGCGGGGCTCGCCGAGGTCCACGCCCCACCGCCGCGCCTCGGGCCGCAGCCGCTCGGCGTAGCGGCGCAGGGCGCCCTCGTCGGCGGGCGGCCCGGGGACGAAGACGTTGACGCCGAACCGCTCCCGGGTCCGCGCCCGGACGGCGCGGACCTCCTCGCGCACCGCGTCCGGCGTCCGGTAGCCGGCGGCGAGGAAGCCCAGGCCACCGGCCCCGGACACCGCCGCGGCCAGCTCCACCGTCGACGGCCCGCCGGCCATCGGCGCCTGCACGACCGGTCGTCGCAGCCCCAGCACCATGCCGGGCATCCTGCCGCGCCGCGGCTCGGGCGGGGGTGGGTCAGGCGAGGCCGAGCCCGCGCCGGCCGGTGTCGTTGAGCTGGTCGGGGGTGAACCGGTTCGCCCAGGTGCGCTCGTAGTGCTCGGCGGGGAAGTCGGTGGGGCTGGAGCCGGTGAGGAACGCGTCGCGCACGGAGGCGGCGTAGGCCTCGTTGCGCGGGCACCAGGGGGCGGCGGGGACGTACATGACGTTGCCCCATCCCTGCTGGTCGGTGACCGGGGCGACCGAGTGGATCATGTCGCAGTGCCACCAGACGGAGTCGCCGGCGCGGACGTCGGGGATGCCGCTGGCGGCGCGCAGCAGCAGGGAGTGCCACTTCTCGCTGGCCGGGAAGACCTGGTTGGTGGTGACGCCGCACATGTCGTCGTCGGGGACGTCGGGCAGCAGCGGGCGCAGCATCAGGTAGGCCATCGCCTCGGGGATCGGCACGGTGTGCAGCACGCCCTGGTCGTGGTCCATGTCCGACAGCGCGGTCCACCCCTGGAAGGTGCGGAACGCCGAGCACATGGTGGAGCCGGGGTACTGCGGGCCGGCGGTGCGGTAGGCGGCGTCGTACGGGTCGTAGGCCTCGACGGTGCCGTCGAACAGGTGCCGGAAGGCCTTCTGGTAGGCCTCGGTCATCCACAGGTCGAGCGTGCCGGGGTCGAGGTGGGTGCCCAGGCCGCCGGAGTCCGCGCCCGGCGGGCGGCGGCGGATGCGGTCGGGGTAGAGCGAGTCGCGGTCCGGGTCGAACCACCGGACGCCGTCGGACTCGGACGTCCACAGCGCGTTGAGGAAGCCCTGCACCCGGGCCATGCGGTCGCTCTGCCGGGCCTCCATCTGGGGCGGGGACCAGTAGACGGGGTAGATCTCGGGCTTGGAGCCGACGCTGCCGAAGAAGTCGTCGCCCGGGCCGCGGTAGTCCTCGAAGAAGCGGTTGCTCTCGACGTAGTCGACGATGCCGGCGTCCCAGGCCAGCGCCTGCTCGCGGGGGAAGTGCCCGCGGACGACCAGGCAGCCGCGGCGGCGGAGCGTCGCGAGCTCGTCGGCGGAGACCGTGCCCGCCTCGATGTCGGCGTAGTCGAGAACCGGCCAGATCTGCTCACCGCGCGCCTTCGCCGCCTCGATCTCGGCGACCGCGGCGGCGATGCGGGCCTCGACGACGGCGAAGACCTCCTCCACCGTGCGACCGGAGGCGGCGATGCGCGCCCGCAGCGCCGGCTTGATCTCCCGGATCGCGGCCTTCAGGTCCTCCGGGGGGGTCTCCCAGTGCGGCAGCGGCGGCAGGTGCCGCGCGTACGGGGTGGGGGAGGCGGTGAGGGTCACGGTGCTCACTCCGTTCAGGAAGGACTCCTTACTTGAGTGGGACCCTAGAGCAGCCGCGCGTTCCAGGCAACAGTCCTTACTAGACTCGTCCGCATGACCCCGGCCAAGCCGTCGCTGGAGCTGCTCCGCTCGCTGACCGACGAGCACGTCCTCCGCGCGCTGATCGACCAGGGCCGGCTGACCCGCGCCGAGATCGCCGCCCGCACCGGCATCTCCAAGCCCACCGTCGGCGAGAGCGTGCGCCGGCTGACCGAGGCGGGGCTGCTGCGCGACACCGGTGAGCGCACCACCGGCCGCGGCCGGATCGGCACGTACTACGCGCTCGCCGGCGACCTCGGGGTCGCCCTGGTCCTCGGCATCGCCCCGGAGGGTGTCGTCGCCGAGGCCGTCGACGTCCACGGCCGGGTCGTCGCCCGGGAGGCCGAGGCGGTCGGCCGCCCCGCGCAGCCGGACCAGGTGGCTCGGGCGCTGCGGGCGGCGGCCCGCCGCGCCGTGGACGGCGGCCCGGGCCCGGCCCGGTCGGCCGTGGTCAGCGCCGCCGACCCGGTCGACCGGGGCTCGGGCCGGCTGGTGCACCTGCCGGACGCGCCGTTCCTGGTCGGTGAGCTCTCCCCGGTCGAGGTCCTCGCCCCGCTGGTCGCCGGGCCGGTGACCGTGGACAACGACGTCAACTGGGCCGCCCGCGCCGAGCGCGCGGCCGCGGCCCCGGGGGAGCTCGAGGACTTCGCGTACCTGTACCTGGGTGAGGGACTCGGCTGCGCCGTCGTCGCCGACGGCGAGGTCCGCCGCGGGCACGGCGGCCTCGCCGGCGAGATCGCCCACGTGCTCACTCGCAGCCCCGACGGCCGCGCCGTCGCCTTCACCGAGGTCTTCGCCGAGCTGCAGCTGCGCCGGCCGGACTCCACCGCCGTCGACGTCGACGCCCTGCTGGGCGTGGTCGACGCTCCCGGTGACCGGCAGGGCCGCGTGCTCGCCGCCCTGGCGGAGGCGATCTGCGGCGTACTCGGGGCCGTCGTCGCGCTCACCGACCCCCGGCTCATCGTCCTCGGCGGCACGTGGGGCCCCCGTCCCGCCGTCGTGAGGGCCGTGTCGGAGGCGCTGGCGCACCAGCCGCGGGGCGTGCCGCTGCAGGTCGCCCGGGCCACGGCGGAACCGTCGCTGGCCGGCGCCCGGCACCGCGCCCTGGACGATCTCCGGACCTCCATCCTGGCGTCGCGGCCGGTGCCCGCGTAGGGCCGATCGAGCGACCCGTGCCGGGCTGGTCCCCGTCGCGGTCCCGGGCGGCACGCAGTCGGGACCTCCCGACCCGGCGCACCCCTGGCCGCGGAACTCAGGCCGGGGTGAGCCGGGCCAGCACCTGGTCGAGGGCGACGCGGTCGCCGGGGGCGACGAGCAGGTCGACGACGCCGTCGGCCGGGGCGCGCAGCGTGTGCTCCATCTTCATCGCCTCGACGACGACCACCGGGTCGCCCGCGCCGACCGCCTGACCGTGGGACGCCGGGGTGGCGATCACCGTGCCGGGCATCGGGCTGGTCAGCTCGGGGGCGTGCGCGGCGGCGTCCGGCCGCAGCACCGGCCGCCGGGCCCGGCGCAGCGGCCAGTCGGCGCCGCCGACGTGCACGAACAGCGCGTCGCCGTCCTCGGCCACCCGGCAGTGCGACCGCACGCCGTCGCGCACCAGCGCCAGGCCGCCGTCCTCGGGCGCGCAGCTCAGCGGCCCGGCGTCGGCGCCGTCGAGGCCGGCGCGCGCGGCGGCGGGCGTGCCGGTCAGCGTCACCGTCCGCTGCCGGCCGCCGGCCTCCAGCCGGACGACGAACGGCGCGGACGGCGCGCCGGCGCGGAAGCCGGTGGGCGCGCTCCACGGGTCGGCCGGGTCGGCGGCGGCCCAGGCGGCCAGCCACACGTGCGCGGCGGCGGCGAGGACGGCGTCGTCGGGGACGGCGGGCGGCTCCCAGGCGGCGGCGAACCGGTCGAGCAGCGCGGTGTCCAGGTCCCCGGCGCGGACCGCGGGCTCGGCGAGCAGCGACCGCACGAACCCGACGTTGGTGGTCACGCCGAGCACCGCGGTCTCCGCGAGCGCCCGGTCCAGCGCGGCCAGTGCCGTGGCGCGGTCGGGGCCGGCGGCGACCACCTTGGCCAGCATCGGGTCGTAGTCCGAGCCGACGACGGTGCCGGCGGCGACACCGGAGTCCACGCGAACGCCGGCGGGCTCGGCCAGCGCCAGCACCCGCCCGCCGGTGGGCAGGAAGCCGCGGGCGGGGTCCTCGGCGTAGACCCGCGCCTCGACCGCCCAGCCGGTCAGCGCGACGTCGTCCTGGGTGAACGGCAGCGGCTCCCCGGCCGCCACCCGCAGCTGCTGCTCGACCAGGTCCAGGCCGGTGACCAGCTCGGTGACCGGGTGCTCGACCTGCAGCCGGGTGTTCATCTCCATGAAAAAGAACTCGTCGGGCCGGTCGGCCGACACGATGAACTCCACGGTGCCCGCGCCGGTGTAGCCGACGCTGCGGGCGGTGGCGCAGGCCGCCGCGCCGATCCGCTCGCGGGTGGCGGCGTCCAGCAGCGGCGACGGCGCCTCCTCGACCACCTTCTGGTGCCGCCGCTGCAGGCTGCACTCGCGCTCGCCGAGGTGCACGACCGCGCCGTGCGCGTCGGCGAGCACCTGCACCTCGACGTGCCGCGGCCGCTGCACGAACCGCTCGAGGAACAGCGTGTCGTCGCCGAACGCCGCACGCGCCTCCCGGCGGGCCGACGCCAGCGCCGCGGGCAGCCCGGCGGCGTCCTCGACCACCCGCATGCCCTTGCCGCCGCCGCCCGCCGAGGGCTTGACCAGCACCGGGAACCCGATCCCGGGGGCGGCGGCCACCAGGTCGTCGTCGGTGAGGCCGGGCTCGGCGATGCCGGGGACGACCGGCACGCCCGAGGCGACCACGGTCTTCTTGGCGGTGATCTTGTCGCCCATCACCCGGATCGCCTCGGCCGGCGGGCCGACGAACACGACGCCGGCGTCGGCCAGCGCGGCGGCCAGGGCCGGGTTCTCCGAGAGGAAGCCGTAGCCGGGGTGCACGGCCTGCGCGCCGGTGGCGAGGCACGCCTCGACCACCCGCTCCACCGACAGGTAGCTCTCCGCGGCCGGGGCGGGGCCGAGCCGGTAGGCGACGTCGGCGGCGCGGACGTGCGGGGCGCCGGCGTCGGCGTCGCTGTAGACCGCGACCGAGCGGATGCCGAGCCGGCGCAGCGTCCGGACGACGCGGACGGCGATCTCGCCCCGGTTGGCGACGAGGACGGTGTCGAACACGGCGGTCACATCCGGAAGACGCCGTAGGCGACGTCGTCGAGGGGGGCCTGCGCGCACGCGGACAGCGCCAGGCCGAGGACGGTGCGGGTGTCGGCGGGGTCGAGGACGCCGTCGTCCCACAGCCGCGCCGTCGAGTAGTAGGGGTTGCCCTGGGCCTCGTACTGGCCGCGGATCGGCGCCTTGAACGCCTCCTCCTCCTCGGCGGGCCAGTCGGTGCCGCGGGCGGCCAGCCCGTCGCGGCGGACGGTGGCCAGCACCGACGCGGCCTGCTCGCCGCCCATCACCGAGATGCGGGCGTTGGGCCACATCCACAGGAAGCGGGGGGAGTAGGCCCGGCCGCACATCGAGTAGTTGCCCGCGCCGTAGGACCCGCCGATGACGACGGTCAGCTTGGGCACCCGGGCGCAGGCGACGGCGGTGACCATCTTGGCGCCGTGCTTGGCGATGCCGCCGGCCTCGTAGTCGCGGCCGACCATGAACCCGGTGATGTTCTGCAGGAACAGCAGCGGGATGCGCCGCTGGTCGCAGAGCTGGACGAAGTGCGCGCCCTTGAGCGCGGACTCCCCGAACAGCACGCCGTTGTTGGCGACGATGCCGACCGGGTGCCCGTGCAGCCGGGCGAAGGTGGTCACCAGCGTGGGCCCGTAGAGGGCCTTGAACTCCTGGTGCTCGCCGCCGTCGACCAGCGTGGTGACGACGTCGCGGACGTCGTAGGGCGTGCGGGGGTCGACCGGCACCAGGTCGTAGAGGTCGGTCTGCGGGCGGACGGCGTCCCGCGGCGGGGCCACCTCCCAGGCCGGCGGCGCGGGCGGGGCCAGCGTGGACACGATGCCGCGGACGATCTCCAGCGCGTGCTCGTCGTCGTCGGCCAGGTGGTCGGTGACGCCGGAGACGCGGCTGTGCAGGTCGCCGCCGCCGAGGTCCTCGGCGCTGACCACCTCGCCGGTGGCGGCCTTCACCAGCGGCGGCCCGCCCAGGAAGATCGTGCCCTGCTCGCGGACGATCACCGACTCGTCGGCCATCGCCGGCACGTACGCGCCGCCGGCGGTGCAGGAGCCGAGGACGGCGGCCACCTGCGGGATGCCGCGGGCGCTCATCGTGGCCTGGTTGAAGAAGATCCGGCCGAAGTGCTCGCGGTCGGGGAAGACCTCGTCCTGCATCGGCAGGAACGCGCCGCCGGAGTCGACGAGGTAGACGCACGGCAGCCGGTTCTGCAGCGCCACCTCCTGCGCCCGCAGGTGCTTCTTCACCGTCACCGGGTAGTAGGTGCCGCCCTTGACCGTGGCGTCGTTGGCGACGACGACGCACGGGCGGCCCGCGACCCGGCCGATGCCGGTGATGATCCCGGCGCCGGGGGAGTCGCCGTCGTACATGTCCTCGGCGGCCAGCGGCGAGAGCTCGAGGAACGGGCTGCCGGGGTCGAGCAGGTGCGCGACGCGGTCGCGGGGGAGCAGCTTGCCGCGCTCGACGTGCCGGGCGCGGGCGGCCTCGGAGCCGCCGAGCGCGCGCCGGGCCAGCCGCTCGCGCAGCTCGGCGACCAGGTCCTCGTGCCGGGCGCGCGACGACTCCGGCGCGGCCACCGCCATGTTGTGCCTCCTGTGTGGGATCTCCGCCCCGGACGTTAACCGTCGTTCACATCGGCTGTCCACGCGCCGCGTCAGGTGGTCGGGGTGGTGTCCGTCGTCGGCGGGGGCTCCTCGGCGGGGGACGGCGGCTGCTGCGTCGTCGGCGTCTCCGTCGCGGGCTCCGTCGTCCGCGGGGTGGTCGTCGTCGGCAGGGTCGGGGGAGCCGGCGCGGTGGTCGTCGGGACCGGCGTCGGCGCCGTCGTCTCCTCGGGCGTCGTCGTCTCCTCCGGCGTCGTCGGCTCCGGCTCGGGAGTCGTCGGGGGTGCCGTCGTCTCCGGCGCGGGCGCGGGCGCCGGCGTGGTGACCTCCGTCGTGCCGCCGGCCGGGACGGTCGCCGGGTCCGGCGGCTTCACGTACAGGTAGAGCACGCCCAGGCCCACGAAGAGCGCGGCCAGCACCAGCGTCGAGGTGCGCGCCCGGCCGATGTGCCCGGGTGAGCGGCGGAAGACGTTCGACAGGCCGAAGCGGCCGCGGCCGGCGGGGTCGCCGCCGCCGGTCTCCTCGGGACGCGGCGCGCCCGGGACGGTCACTGCTGCGCCCCCTGCCGGACCGGGGCGGGCGCCGGTGCGGGTGCCGGCTCCGGGGTCACGTTGAGGCCGGCGTGGCCGAAGGCCAGCACGATCCGGGCGCGCAGGTCGCGGCTCACCTCGAACTGCCGGCCGGGCAGCGTGCGGGCGACCACCCGCACGTTGACCTGCTCGAGGTCGATGCTCTCGACGCCCATCACGCTCGGCTCGTCGAGCAGCAGGCGGCGCAGGTCGGGGTCGGCGAAGGCCTGCCGGCCCACCTCGCGGAGGATCTCGTTGACCCGCGTGACGTCGGCCGTCGTCGGCACCGGGACGTCGACCACCGCGCGCGCCCAGTCGCGGGACAGGTTGACCACCTTGACGATCTGCCCGTTCGGGATGGTGACCACCTCGCCGTCGGCCGAGCGCAGCCGGGTGATCCGCAGCGTGACGTCCTCGACGGTGCCGTCGGCCGGGTCGCCGCCGCCGACCACCTGGATCGAGACGACGTCGCCGAAGCCGTACTGCCGCTCGGTGATGAGGAAGAACCCGGCCAGGACGTCGCCGACGATCCGCTGCGCGCCGAAGCCGAGCCCCACGCCGAGCACGGTGGCCGGGGCGACCAGGCCGGTGACCGGCACGCCGAGGCGGTCGAGCACGTAGAACGCCGCCACCGCGTAGACCATCACGATGAGCGTCCAGGTGACGACCTGGGTGAGCGAGTGCCGGTGCTTGGCCGCCTCGGAGCGGACCAGCACGTCACCCCCGGTGGAGCGGGCGTCGATGCGGCTGGTGATCCGGTCGCCCACCCAGCTGACGAACCGGGCCACCAGGACCGAGCCCAGGATGATCAGTACGATCTCCAGGCCGCGGCCGGCCAGCCAGTCGAGCAGGTCGGTGAACGGTGCCATGCGGGATCCGGTCCTCCGGTGGCTCGTGGGGGTCGGTGCCCATCCAACCCGGTGCGGCTCGGAGTTGCCGCTACCTCGGCTCGACGAACAGCGAGGCGACCGAGCGGCCGATCCGCCCCGTGGTGTCGTGCAGCTCGGCCGAGCACTGCCCGACGCCGCCGGGCCCGATCGTCGTCGTCGCGTCCATGCCCAGCCACTCGCCCGCCGGCTGCCGGAACAGCGCGACGACGAGGTCGACGTTGGCGAAGGTCGCCCGGTCCCACGGGAGCTCGGCGGAGATGCCGCTGGCCGCGTCGGTCATGACCAGCAGGTGCTCCAGCGGCGTCATCGGCTCGCCCTCGACCAGCGCGCACAGCGGCCGGGTCCAGGCCGCGGCCGGCCCGGTGCCGGTGAGCGAGCCCGACGCCTCCCGCCAGTCCAGCGCGCGGTGGTAGGCGACC
Organism: Geodermatophilus arenarius; assembly: GCF_042654585.1. NCBI lineage: Bacteria > Bacillati > Actinomycetota > Actinomycetes > Geodermatophilales > Geodermatophilaceae > Geodermatophilus > Geodermatophilus arenarius. The sequence goes on along the minus strand of NZ_JBHSGR010000023.1, from coordinate 51,847 downwards.
TCCTCGCGGAACACGTCGAACACCGCCGGGCGGGCGTCCTCCGGGCCGACGGCGGCCGGCTGCGGGGGCGTGGCGGTGTCCGCCGCGTCGCGGCTGCGCATCCGCCAGGCGGTCACCCGCATCGCCGTGCGCCCGCCCGCGGTGAGCGTGGCCTCCACCAGCTCGATCCGCCGGCCCGGGCGCAGCACCCGCGCCTCCACCCGCACCGGTCCCACCGGCACCGGCCCGAGGACGTCGTAGGCCAGCCGCACCGTCTGCCCGCCGGGGATGCCGCCGGTGCGCTCGACCTCGCGGGCGAGCAGCGCCGCCGGTGGCCCGGCGTGCTGGAGGCCCGGGTCCCACGGCCCGATGGTCAGCGCGGTAGCGACGTAGCCGTCGCCGTCCGGGAGGTAGCAGGCGGAGGGCAGGTGCACGTCCCGCAGTCTCGCCCGGCCGGAGTCGGGGCCCTCCCGCGGGTCAGCCGGAGCGGGCCAGCCACAGCGCGGAGACCAGCCACACCGCGCCCACTCCCGCGGCCACCCACCACAGCGGCTGCCCCTCCGCCGACAGCGAGATCAGGACCCCCACCACGAGGACCGCGCCGGCCACCGGCGTCGACCGCAGCAGCGCGCCGGCGGTGTCCGGCCCGGGGAAGGCGACGAAGACCACCGCCGCCGCGACCAGCAGGAACGCGCACAGCGCCCCGAGGTAGGCCGCGGTGACACCGAACTCCGCGGGCAGCACGAGCGCCCCGACCCCGCCGACGACGGCCCCCGCGCCCAGCCAGAGGAGCAGGCGGCGGCGCCGTCGGGACCACGGGGGGCGGGGTTCGGTCACGCCGTCGAGGGTGCCCGCCCTCCCCGGGAGCCACGCGCGGCCGATGAGTTCCGCCCGGCCGCGCCGTCTCCCCCCTCGACGGGCCCGGGCCGAGGGCCCCGGACGACGGGAGCGCGACCGTGCGCATGGTCTTCCTCAACCTGCCGGTGGCCGACGTGGCGGCCGGCCGGGCCTTCTACACCGCCCTCGGGTTCACGGTGGACGAGCAGTTCAGCGACGAGGAGTCGGTCTCGGTGGTCGTCAGCGACACGATCCGCCTGCAGCTGCTGAGCCGCGGGAAGATGGCCGGCTTCGTCCCCGAGGGCACGCGGATCGCCGACCCGCGGCAGGGGACGGCGGCGCTGTACGCGCTGTCGTGCGACAGCCGCGAGGAGGTCGACGCGATGGTCGAGCGGGCCCTCGGTGCCGGCGGGGACAAGTGGATGCCGCCGCAGGACCACGGATTCCTGTACGGCTCGAGCTTCACCGACCCGGACGGCCACGTCTGGGAGGTCGTGTGGATGGACCCGGCGTACGCCCAGTGACGCGTCGGTAGGTGGCGTACGACTCGACGACCACTACGCTCGGACGGGTGCCGCACACCCGCCGCCCAGCCATCGGCTACCTGACCACCGTGGCGGCGGCGGGGCTGTTCGCCGTCAACGGCACCGTCTCCACGCTCGCGCTGCAGGCCGGCGTCCCGCCCACCTGGCTGACGGCGATGCGCTGCGGCGGGGCGGCGGTCGGCCTGCTGGCCGCGCTGGCGCTCGTCTCCCCGCGGCGGCTGCGGCTCACCTGGCGCGAGGTGCCCTTCCTCGCGGTGTTCGGCGTGGTCGGCGTCGCGCTCACGCAGTTCCTCTACTACGTGGCCATCGGCCGGCTGCCCGTCGGCATCGCGCTGGTCTTCGAGATGACCGCGCCGGTCGGGATCGCGCTGTGGGTCCGGCTGGTGCGCCGGGAACCCGTGCGCCCCCGGATCTGGGTGGCGCTGGCGCTGTCGCTGTCCGGGCTGGTCCTCGTCGCGCAGGTGTGGGAGGGCGGCGGCTCGCTGGACCCGCTCGGCGTCGCCGCGGGCCTGGCCGCCGCCGTCTGCCTGGCGACCTACTACCTCATGGGCGAGCGCGGGACGGCCACCCGCGACCCGGTCGCGCTCACCACCTGGACGTTCGTCGCCGCCGCGCTGTTCTGGGCGGTCGTCGCCCCGTTCACCGCGTCGTTCGGCGCCGGCGTGCTGGGGGAGCGGGTGCCGGTCTCGCTCGGCTCGGCGCAGCTGCCGCTGTGGGTGCTCGTGGCCTGGATCGTCGTCCTCGGGGCGATCACGCCGTTCTGGCTGTCGATCGCCGCGCTGCGCCACCTGCCGCCGACGACGGCCGGGCTGGTCGCCACCGTCGAGCCGGTGTTCGCCTCGGTCGTCGCCTGGCTGTGGGTGGAGCAGGTGCTCACCGGCTGGCAGGTGGCCGGCGGGTTGGTGGTGCTCGGCGGCATCGCGCTCGCCCAGACCGCCCGCACCGCCGCGCGGCCGACCCCGGCGCCGGCGCCCGTCCCCGAGACGCCGGCGCCGCTCGCGCCTCAGGACACCTTGTCGGAGTCGGCCAGCCAGCCGGCCAGGCGCTCCATGTAGCGGGCCTGGGCGGCGTAGTCCATGCCGACGTACTCCCACGGGTACACCTGCTGCGCCTGCGCGGCCGGCAGCAGACCGTAGGTCGGCTGGCCGGCCATCTCCTCGGGGGTCATCGCGCCGCGCAGCGAGTAGAGGATCACGTCGCTGCGGTACTGCGGCACCTGCTCCCAGCTCGCGGTCTGCCAGAAGTAGCCGTCGCCGCCCGGGTCGACGAACTGCACGCCGAGGTCCTGGTACAGGCGCAGCGACGGGTCGTCGTTGGCCTTCGCCACGTAGAAGCCCTCGTCCGGGTAGGCGGCCACCGGCAGCACGGTGACCCCGGAGGACGCGGCCTCGGTGAGCGCCGCGGAGGCGTCCTCGTAGTCCTGCCGGGCCGCGCTCACCTCGTCGCCGTCCACGTCCGCACCGAGGGCCTCCGCGAGCTCGGCGGTGCGCTCGATGACGTCGGCGGCCGAGCCGCGCCAGGCGATCGCCACGACCGGCGCGATCCGCGCGACCTGCTCCTGCTGCTCCAGCGACTCGAAGCCGTACAGGGGCTGGGTGTCGTCCAGCGTCCCCTCGGAGTCCACCGGGTAGACGGTGGTGACGATCAGGTCGGGGTCGGCGGCGGCCAGCGCCTCGAGGTCGATCTGCCCGTAGCTCTCGCCGGCGATCTCCACGCCGTCGAGGTCGCGGCCCTCGAACTGGACGTCGTCGGCGGCCGAGGTCTGGCCGAAGGTGGCCACCGGCTCGATGCCGAGGTTCCACAGCGACGACGCGACGTCGTTCAGGCCGGCCACCCGCTCCGGCGCGGCGTCGAGCTCGACGGTGGTGCCGACGTCGTCGGTGAACGACCAGCCTCCCGTCGCGGCCTCCGCCTCGTCGTCGGTGCCGGATCCGGCGCAGGCGCTCGCGGCGAGCAGGGCCGCCAGCGCGAGGGAGGCGCCGAGCAGGCGCGGGGGTCGGGACACCGGGGGTCCTCCTCCGGTTCGGGCAGGGGGCTTCCCCCTGCGGGCGAGGGGAGGTTAGCCTTGCCTTACAAGCGGTCCGCAGGGGCCGTCCCCGAGCGGAGCGGAGACCCGCGTGACGACGACCGAGGCCCCGGCAGCGGCGGTGGCCGAGCTGCCGCAGTGGCTGTTCTTCGAGACCGTCGTCGCCCGCGTCCGCTCCCTCGGTCCGTCGATGGTGCGGATCACGCTCACCGGCCCGCAGCTCGAGGGCTTCGGCGTGGCCGGGGACGACCAGCGGGTCAAGCTCGTCCTCGCCCCCGACCCGACCGCGCTGGCCGAGCTGCAGGCCGCCGGCGCCGAGTGGTACCCCGCCTACTGCGCGCTGGCCGAGGAGCGGCGACCGGTCCTGCGCACCTACACCGTGCGCGCGGCCCGCCCCGAGCGGTCCGAGGTCGACCTCGACGTCGTCCTGCACGGTGTCGCCGACGGGCACGCCGGCCCGGCCGCCACCTGGGCCGCGCAGGCCCGCCCGGGCGACCCGATGGTGCTCATGGGCCCCGACCGTCCCGGCCGCGGCCGCGCGTGGGGCGTCGAGTGGGCACCGCCGGCCACGGCCTCCTGCCTGCTGCTCGCCGGCGACGAGACCGCGGTGCCCGCCGTCGGCGCGATCCTCGAGGCGCTGCCGCCCGGCCGCCGCGCCGTCGCCGTCCTCGAGGTGCCCGAGGCCGGGGACCTGCAGGACCTGCGGCTGCCCGAGGGCGTGCAGGTGCGCTGGCTGGCCCGCGCCGACCGCCCCCGCGGCGAGCTGCTGGTACCCGCGGTGCACGCCGCCCTGGTGGACCTGGGGATCTGCGCCGCGCCGGCGCCCACTCCCGAGGACGTCGACCTCGACACCGGCCTGCTGTGGGAGGTCCCCGAGGACCCCGCGGCCGGGGCGGGCTGCTACGCCTGGCTGGCCGGCGAGGCCGGGATGGTCAAGCAGCTGCGCCGCCGCCTGGTCGGCGACCTCGGCGTCGACCGGCGCTCGGTGGCCTTCATGGGCTACTGGCGCGAGGGCCGCGCCGAGAACTGAGGGAGGACCCCGCTGCCCCCCCCACCGCTCGCACGCTCGCGGCGGGCCCCTGCAGCGGGGCCGCTCCATCAGCTCACCGGGGGAGCCGTCGGACCGGGACGACCATCGGGGTGCCGGCCACCGGGTCGGGCACCACGCGGGCCTCGAGGTCGAAGACGTCGGCGAGCAGTTGCTCGGTGAGCACCTCGTGCGGCGTGCCGGAGGAGACCAGGACGCCGTCGCGCATGGCCACCAGCCGCTGCGCGTAGCGGGCGGCGAGGTTGAGGTCGTGCAGCACGACGACGACCGTCCGTCCCCGCTCGGCGTGCAGCCGCGCCACGAGCTCCAGGACGTCGATCTGGTGCGACAGGTCCAGGTAGGTCGTCGGCTCGTCGAGCAGGATCAGGTCGGTGCCCTGGGCGAGCGCCATGGAGATCCAGGCCCGCTGCCGCTGGCCGCCGGAGAGCTCGTCCACCGGACGGTCGGCGAGGTCGCCCATGTCGGTCCAGGTCAGCGCCTCGGCGACGACCGCCTCGTCCTCGGTCGACCACTGCCGCAGCCAGCTCTGGTGCGGGTGGCGGCCGCGGGCCACGAGGTCGGCGACGGTGAGCCCCGAGGGGGCCACCGGCGTCTGCGGCAGCAGCCCGAGTACGCGGGCGACCTCGCGGGTCGGCGTCCTGGCGATCGCCCGGCCGTCGAGCAGCACCTGACCCGCCGCCGGGCGCAGCAGCCGGCCCAGCGCCCGCAGCAGCGTGGACTTGCCGCAGCCGTTCGGCCCGACGATGGCGGTGAACGAGCCGTCGGTGAGCGCGAGGTCCAGCCCGTCGACGACGACGCGGTCGTCGTAGGCCAGGCGCAGCCCCTCGGCCGCCAGGCGCACCCGGCCCTCGCCGGCGGCGGCGGGCACCGGGGGCGCGTCGGTGGTGGGAGTCGTCATGCGATGGTCCGCCTCCCGCGGACGAGCAGCCAGAGCAGGTACGGGGCGCCGACGACGGCGGTGAGGATGCCCACCGGCAGGGCCTCGGGCAGGACGGTGCGCGTGAGCAGGTCGGCCAGCACGACCAGCGCCGCGCCGAGCAGGCCCGAGGCCAGCAGGGGCGGGCGCGAGCCGCCGGTCAGCCGGACGGCGATCTGCGGGACGACCAGCGCGACGAACGTGATCGGCCCGGCCGCCGAGACCGACGCGGCGACCAGCACGACCGCGACGAGGACGACGGCGGCCTGCGCCGCGGCCAGGCGGACGCCCAGCCCGCGCGCGGTGTCGTCACCGAACTGCAGCACGCCGAGCACCCGCCCCGCCGCGAGGGCCAGCGGCACCAGCACCGCGAGGGCCACGGCCAGCGGCACGGCCTGGCCCCAGGTGCGGGCGTTGAGCGAGCCGACGATCCAGACGTAGGCGGCCGCGGCGTCGTAGATGGCCGCCCGGGTGAGCAGCCAGTCGACCACCGCCAGCGAGATCGAGGACACCGCGACGCCGACGAGGACCAGCCGGTAGCCGTCGACGCCGGACCGGTAGGCCAGCAGGAACAGCAGCAGCCCGGCCCCCAGCGCCCCGGCGAGGGCCGCGAGCGGGACGCCGACGCCGCCGAGGACCGCGCCGGCCGACGAGGTGCCGGTGGCGACAATCGCGACGACGGCGCCCACCGAGGCCCCCGAGGTGATCCCCAGGATGTCCGGTGAGGCCAGGGGGTTGCGCGCGAAGGTCTGGAACAGGGCGCCGGCCACGCCGAGCGCCAGCCCGACCAGCGCGCCGACGACGACCCGTGGCGCCCGCAGCTCCAGCACGACGAACCGCTGGCCCTGCTCGCCGGCTCCGACGAGCGTGCGCAGCACGTCGGTGACCGCGATCGGGTAGTCGCCCCGGCCCAGCGCGACCGCCCCGAGCAGCACGACGACGGCCAGCGCGACCAGCGGCACGACGACCGACCGCCACCGGAACCGCACCGACACCGGCCCGTGGCGCAGGACGACCGCGCGGCCGGCCGCGCGCCCGCCGGGGTCGGGCGGGGTCGTCTCGCGGATGGTGTCGACGGTGGCGGTCACGCGGCGGCCCTCACAGCGTCGCGCTCCGCCGCCGGCGCACGAGCGCGATGAAGAACGGCCCGCCGAGCAGGGCGAGCACGATGCCGACCTGCACCTCGCCGGGACGCGCGATCACCCGGCCGACGACGTCGGCGGTCAGCAGCAGGAACGCCCCGGCCAGCGCCGCGCAGGGGACCAGCCACCGGTGCGCCGGCCCGGTGAACGCCCGGACGGCGTGCGGGACCACCAGCCCGACGAAGGCGATCGGCCCGCAGGCCGCCGTCGCGGCGCCGGCCAGCAGCGTGATGGCCACCAGGCCGACGGCGCGGGCCAGCCACACCCGCTGGCCGAGGCCGCGGGCCACGTCCTCGCCCATGCCGAGCAGGTCCAGGGCGGGCGCGTTGAGCAGGGCGAGCACCAGGCCGGCGACGACGAAGGGCAGCACCTGCCAGGCGATGTCGGCGCCGCGGCCGGCCAGCGCGCCGACCACCCAGAAGCGGAAGGCGTCCAGCGAGTTCGAGTCGCTGACCAGCACGGCGCGCACGAGGGCGTACAGCAGCGCGGACAGCGTGGAGCCGGCCAGGGCGAGGGTGACCGGGGTGGCCCCGCCGCGGCCGGCCGCGCCCAGGACGTACACGGCGACCGTCCCGGCCAGCGCCCCCGCGAAGGCGAACCACACGTACCCCGACGGCGTGCTGATCCCCAGCAGCGCGATGGCCAGGACCACGGCGAAGGAGGCGCCGGCGGTGACGCCCAGCAGGCCGGGGTCGCCCAGCGGGTTGCGGGTGTGGCCCTGCATCAGGGCGCCGGCGACCCCGAGCGACGCCCCGACCAGGAGCCCGAGCACGGTGCGCGGGACCCGCAGGTCCCAGACGATGACCGCCTCCTCGGTCCGCAGCGAGCGGTCGGTGAGGACCTCCCACACGGTGCCCAGGCCGAGCGGGCGGGTGCCGATCGCGATGCTGGCCGCGCAGGCGGCGACCACGAGGACCAGGAGCCCGGCCAGGCCGAGCACGCGGCGCCGCGTCCGGGCGGTCCCTGCCGGGCGCGCCGGGGTGGCCCGGGTCGCCGCGGGAGCGCGGGTGACGCTGGGGACGGACACCGGGCAGCTCCGGACGGGTCGAGATCAGGCAAGGCTCACCTTAGTACCCGCTCCGGTGCGGGTCACGCTCACCGTTTCGTGCGGCGGCTCCCGCCGTGCCAGTCCTCCTGTACCCCGACCTCGTCCGGCTGCACCCCCGCGGCGAGGAGCTGCGGGCGCTCGCGCAGGCTGCGCTTGAGCTCGGCGAAACCGGGGAAGCGGGCCAGGCGGACGACGGCGTCCCAGAGCTCGACCGCGTCGTCGTCGGCGGGCAGCCGGCTGATGACCGGGCCGAAGAAGGCGACGCCCCCGGGCGGCTCGAAGTGCAGGATCGGCGTCCCGACGTCCTTGCCGGTGAGCGCCAGCGCCTCGTCGGTCTCGGCCCGGATCGTGTCGTCCCAGCGGTCGTCGTCGAGGGCGTCGGCGAGGTCGGCCGGCAGCCCGGCGCGCTCCAGCACCGGCTCGAGGTAGGCCCGCGTGCCGCGCTCGCCGGCCGTGCCGGGCCGGTCGGGCTCGGTCTCGAAGACCCGCCGGCCGAGGGCCTCGTAGAGCGTGCCCACCGCCGCGCGGCCGTGCTCCTCGCGGGTGCGGGCGGCCACGCGCAGCAGTCGCAGCCCCGCGGTGTGGCCGGCCTCGTACTCGGGCGGGAAGTGGGCGTCGTAGTCGACGTGCGCGTTGAGCAGGCGCAGCGAGATGAACCGCCAGTCGACGTCGTACTCGCGCCGGGACGCGACGGTGCGCACCCACCGGCTGGTCAGCCACGCGAACGGGCACACCGGGTCGAAGTAGAAGTGCAGGTCGGCCATGGCCCGATGCTGCCCCGCCCGCGCGACCCCGGCATCCGCCGCCGGAGCGGCCCCGGGTCAGCCGGCGAGCAGCGCCTCGATCGCCGTCCGGACCTCCGGCGCGCCCGGCTCGGTCGTCGGGCGGAACCGCGCGACGACCGCACCGTCGCCGTCGACCAGGAACTTCTCGAAGTTCCACCGCACCGGCCCGGCCTCACCGGCGGCGTCGGGGGCCTCGGTGAGCCGCTGGTAGACCGGGTGTGCGCCCTCGCCGTTGACGTCGACCTTCCCCGTCATCGGGAAGGTGACGCCGTACGTGGCCGAGCAGAAGGACTCGATCTCCTCGGCGCTGCCCGGCTCCTGCCCGGCGAACTGGTTGCACGGCACGCCGACGACGGTGAACCCGCGCGGGCCGTACTCCCGCTGCAGCTCCTCCAGCCCGGTGTACTGCGGGGTCAGGCCGCAGCGGCTGGCCACGTTGACCACCAGGGCCGGACGGCGGCCGGTGAGCGCGCCGAGCGTGGTGTCCTCGCCCCGGAGGGTCGAGACGGGCAGGTCGAGCAGGTCGGTCACGGGCACTCCTCGCGGGCCGGGCGGGTCGACAGCACCAGCGCGCGGGGTGCCGGGCTCATTCCAGGTCGCTGATGTCGTCGGGGACGTCGACGGCGTGCTGCCGCAGCGCGGCGAGCGGCACGACCTCCAGCGACCGCGCGTTCGTGGCCGCGAGGACCACCCCGGCCGCGGCGCCGGCACGGTAGGCCTGCAGCCAGCGGGTGGCGACGACGCACCAGCGGTCGCCGGGCCGCAGCCCGGGGAACCCGAACTCCGGCCGCGGGGTCGTGAGGTCGTTCCCGAGCTCGCGCTGCAGGGCGAGGAACTCGCGGGAGACGACGGCGCACACCGTGTGGCTGCCCGCGTCGTCCGGGCCCGTGCGGCAGGACCCGTCGCGGTAGAAGCCGGTCAGCGGCTCGGTGCCGCAGGGGTCGAGGGGACCGCCCAGCACGTTGCGTTCGGTCCCCGGCTCCGGCTCGGTCACGACGGGATCGTGGCAGAGGTGCTCGCGGACGCGCCCGTCCGCGGACCCGGCCGGCGGCGCTGCCGGCCGGGCTTGCGGAGGGCGGTCAGCCGGTGCCGGTCAGACGGCGTCCTCGCGACGACGCCGGCCGGCGAGGGTCAGCCCGGTCCCCAGTGCGAGGGCCAGCAGGGCCGCGCCGAGGGCGGTGACCGTCTCGGTGCCGGTGTAGGCGAGCTCCCCGGTGCCCGCGGAGCGGTCGGACGCCGTCCAGGAGCCGGCCGTCCAGGAGCCGGCCGCCGACGCCGGGCGGGTGGCCCCGTGGGCCCAGGCGTTCCCCGGGCCGTGACCCCGGTCGTGGCCCGTGCCGTCACCCGTGCCGTGGCCCGTGCCGTGGCCCGGGCAGTCCTGCGGCGCGCCCGGGTGCTGCGGGTCGGTCGGGTCCGTGGGGTCCGCCGGGTCGGTCGGGTCCGTGGGGTCGGTCGGGTCCACCGGCCGGGTCGGCGGCGTGCAGTCGCCGAGGGCGTCGCCGAGCAGGCCCAGGCCCGCGCCGCAGACGGTCACCGGCACGTCGACGTCGGTGCCGCCGTCGGAGCCGTCGTCCCCGGAACCGGGGCCGCCGGGGCCCTCCGTGCCCTCGGAGGAGCACCCGCCGAGCGCGTCGCCCAGCAGGCCGACGCCGTTGCCGCAGACGGTGACCGGCAGGTCGACGTCGAGCAGGCCGCCGTCGGCCCCGGTGCCGGGGTTCCCGGTCGGCACCGCGGGGGTGCACTCCCCGGCGGCGTCGCCGAGCACGCCGACGCCGTTGCCGCAGGCGGAGACCGGGACGTCGACGTCGAGCAGGTCGCCGAGCGGGCCACCGTCGACGGGGGCGGGAGCCGGCTCCGTGGCGGTGCAGCCCCCGAGCGCGTCGCCCAGCACGCCGACGCCGTTGCCGCAGACGGTGACCGGCACGGTCACCGCGCCCTCGGGAGCGGCAGGTGCGGTGCCCTCGGCGGCGGCGTCGCCGAGCACGCCGATCCCGTTGCCGACGACGGTCACCGGCACGACGACGTCGGCCGGGTCGGTGCTGCCCGGGGCGGGCGCGGCCGGCTCCTGCGTGGCGGTGCCGCCGGCGACCGAGGCGTCGTTGCCGCCGATCGTCACGGGCACCGAGACGTCGACCGGGCCCACGTCGAGGGAGAGGTCCTGCGAGACGGCGGGCAGCTCCAGCCCGCCGATCGGGGTGCCGGTGTCGAGGACACCGAGCGCGTTGTCGGTGACGGTGACCGGCACCGTCACGTCGAGGTCGTCGGACGCGGCGGCGACACCGGTGCCGGCGGCCAGCAGGCCGCCGGTCATCAGTGCCACGCGCACGGCGCGGGTGGCCCAGGGGTGCATGGGAGGACTCCTGACTGAGGACGGGACCGCGTCCCGGACGGGACGGCGGGGACTGCGCTCGCCCGGCCCGTGGCCGGGAGGCGCGTCCTCAGTCGGGGGAGGTGGCGGGGTCGACCGGGTCGCCGGCGGCGGCGTCCCGGGCCTCGGCAGCGGCCGCCACGGCGGCCGCCTGCTGCGCGACGGGGACGGTCGCGCCGAGGTCGGCGGTGGGCTGGTCGGCACCGGCGGTGCCGGAGGCGGTGCCCGCGGACGCCGGCAGGGCCGGCACCGCGGGGACGGCGGGCGCGAGCGGGGGGAGCGGCACGGACGGCGTCGGGACGGCGACCGGCGGCGCGGCGGGCGCGGGACCGGTGACGTCCGCGGACCGCTCGGCCGCGGCGGGGACCCTCGCGCCCGCGACGTCGGTGCCGGGGGCGAGGACGACCGGGGCGGCCACGACGGGCGCACCGGCGCCGGCCGCGGGAGCGCCGGCCGGGGTGTCGACCACCCCGGCGGCCGGGGGTGCGAGGACGTCGGTCACGGGGGCCGGCACGTCCGGGACCGGCGGGAGCGCACCGGTCACCGGCGCCAGGGCCCCGGTGACCGGCGACAGCGCCTCGGTGACCGGCGCCAGGACCGGCCGCAGCGCCCCGGTCACCGGGGACAGCGCCTGCGTCACCGGCGCGACGACGTCGGTCACCGGCTCGAGGGCCCGGCCGACCGGCGCGACGACGTCCCGCAGCGGCGCGGTGACCGGCGCGGCCGCCTCGGCGACCGGCGTCAGGACGGGCGCGACCGCGTCCGCGACAGGGGCGACCGCGTCCGCGACAGGGGTGACCGCGTCCGCGACGGGCGCGACGACGGGCTGCGTGACGGACTCGACCACCTGACCCACCGGCGCGGTGACCGCGCCCAGCAGGCCGGCGGGCGGGGGCTCGTCGGCCGAGGCGGCGGACGCGCCGGCCAGCCAGATCCCGGCGGCGGTCCCGGCGAGGACCGCCAGGCGGCCGCCCCACCGGCGCAGGCGGGTGCGACGGCACGGCAGCGGAGAACGCTCGTCCATCGCACCTCCCCCCGGTGTCGTCCGACACAGTGCTCACTCATTGGAACCGGTCCGTCACAGAAGTGGCCAGGCGAACGCCGTCCTCCGATCGGGTGGAGACGGGACCGGACGGTCACGTCCCGTGAGGCGACCCACCCGGTCCGGGGACGCGGGAGGAGTGGCAGGGTGCCGCTGTGACCGCTGACACCTCTCCCGCACCGGTGCTCTGGCAGCCCACCCGGGAGGTCCGGGAGGCGACCCGGCTGGCGGCCTTCGCGCGCGAGGTGGCCGCCCGCCGCGGGCTGGACCTGGACGCCACCGACTACGACGCGATCTGGCGCTGGTCGGTCGAGCACCTCGACCAGTTCTGGGCCGACGTCGCCGCGTGGTCCGGCGTGCTGCCCGGCGTCCCCGACGACCGGGTGCTCACCCGGCGGGAGATGCCCGGCGCCGAGTGGTTCCCGGACGCCACCCTCAACTACGCGGAGCAGGCGCTGCGGCACGCCACCGACCAGCACCCCGCGCTCATCGCGGTGGCGGAGGACGCCGAGCCGGTCGAGGTCTCCTGGGCCGAGCTGCGCGCGCAGGTCGGCGCGTTCGCCGCGACCCTGCGCCGGCTGGGCGTGCGGCGCGGCGACCGGGTCGCCGGCTACCTGCCCAACGTCCCCGAGGCGGTCGTCGCGTTCCTCGGCGCGGCGTCGATCGGGGCGGTGTGGTCCTCCTGCGCGCCGGACTTCGGCACCCGCGCGGTGCTCGACCGGTTCGCCCAGATCGAGCCGACCGTGCTGGTCGCCGTCGACGGGTACCGCTTCAACGGGAGGCCCTACGACCGGCGCGGCGTCGTCGCCGAGCTCCGGGCCGCCCTGCCGACCGTGACGGCGACGATCGCCGTCCCCCGGCTGTTCCCCGGCGAGCTGCCCGACGGCGCGCTGGGCTGGGCCGACGCCGTCGCCGACCGGCAGGAGCCCGAGTTCGAGGCGCTGCCGTTCGACCACCCGCTGTGGATCGTCTACTCGTCGGGCACCACCGGGCTGCCCAAGGGGATCGTGCACGGGCACGGCGGCGTGGTCCTCGAGGAGCACAAGCAGCTGGGCCTGCACGGCGACGTCGGCCCCGGCGACCGCTTCTACTGGTACGCCTCCACCGCCTGGATCATGTGGAACATCGCCACCTCGGCGCTGCTGCGCGGCGCGACCGTGGTCGTCCACGACGGCGCCCCGGCGTACCCCTCGGTCGACGCGCAGTTCGCCCTCGCCGCGCGCACGCGCCTGACCTACCTGGGCACCAGCGCCGGCTACCTCGTCGCGTGCGAGAAGGCCGGGATCCGGCCGGGGGAGACCCACGACCTCTCGGCGCTGCGGACGATCGGGTCCACCGGCTCCCCGCTGCCCGCCTCGGCGTTCGAGTGGGTCTACGACGCGGTCGGCCGCGACGTCTTCCTCGCCTCGGTCTCCGGCGGCACCGACGTCGCCACCGGCTTCATCGGCAGCACGCTGCTGCTGCCGGTGACCGCCGGGGAGCTGCAGCGGCCGATGCTCGGCGTCGCCGCGGCGGCGTGGGGCGAGGACGGCGAGCCGGTCACCGGCGAGCTCGGCGAGCTGGTGATCACCGAGCCGATGCCGTCGATGCCGCTGTACTTCTGGAACGACCCGGACGGCAGCCGCTACCGCGAGGCCTACTTCGAGCCGTGGCCGGGGGTGTGGCGGCACGGCGACTGGATGGAGGTCACCGAGCGCGGCACCTGCGTCATCACCGGCCGCTCGGACTCCACCCTCAACCGCGGCGGCGTGCGCATGGGCACCGCCGACATCTACGCCGCCGTCGAGAGCTTCCCGGAGGTCGCCGACTGCGTCGTCCTCGGCGTCGAACAGCGCGACGGCGGCTACTGGATGCCGCTGTTCGTCCAGATGGCGCCCGGCGCCGAGCTCACCGGCGAGCTCGCCGACCGCATCCGGGCCGCGATCCGCAGCTCGGCCAGCCCGCGGCACGTGCCCGACGAGATCCTCGTCGTCCCCGGTGTCCCGCACACCCGGACCGGCAAGCGGCTGGAGGTGCCGCTCAAGCGGTTGTTCCAGGGGGTGCCGCCGGAGAAGGCGGTCAACCCCGGGGCGGTCGACGACGCGTCACTGGTCGAGCACTACGTCGCCCTGGCCCGGGAGCGCGGCGCCCGCTGAGAACGGTCCGCGCAGCGCCGCCCACTGCAGCAGCAGGACGGTCTTGGCGTCGGCGATCCGGCCGTCGCCGGCCATGGCCAGCGCCTCGTCGAACGGCAGCTCGAGCACCTCGATGTCCTCACCCTCCTCGGCCAGCCCACCCCCGGCCGACACCCGGTCGGCCGGGGTGTAGGGCCCGGCGAAGAACGCCAGCCGCTCGGTCACCGACCCGGGGCTCATGAACAGGTCGGGCAGCCGGACGAGCGCCCCGACGGCGACGCCGAGCTCCTCCTCGGCCTCGCGCCGGACCGCGGCCTCGGCGTCCTGCTCGTCGAGCAGCCCGGCGGCGGTCTCGACGAGCATCCCGTCGGGGGAGCCGTTGACGTAGGCGGGGAAGCGGAACTGCCGGGTGAGCAGCACGGCGCGGCGGGCGGCGTCGTACAGCAGCACCGTCGCGCCGTTGCCGCGGTCGTGGGTCTCGCGCTGCTCGGTGCGCCAGACGCCGTCGCGGCCGCGGCGGGCGAACGTCGTCCGCCGGTTCACGTACCAGGCGCTGGACAGCACCTCGACGTCGCGGACGACGACGTCGGGGTTGCCGGTGAGGTCGCGCCCGGCCCGGTCCAGCCCGGTCCGCCCCCGCGCGTCGGGGACGTCGACGCCGAGGACGCCGGTCACCGGGCCACCGCCGGCACCTCGTCGACGCTGGTGTAGACCGCGGCGCCGCGGGCGCGGGCCAGCGCGACCATCTCGTCGGAGCCGGCCGAGGCGCCGGGCAGCCGCAGCACGGCGTCGACGCGGGCGACCAGCCGCCGGCCCATCGGGTGGAACACCTCGTCGAAGGCGGCGTCGCCGACCCGCGTCGACCCGGCCAGCTCGGCGAGCGGCAGCGCGAGGTCCTCCCCGTTGACGGCGAGGTGGCCGGCGCGGAACAGCTCCAGGCAGGCCCGCTGGATGGCCCGGTGGTTGGCCGCGATCCTCTCCGGGTCGTCGCCGGTGCCCCCGCGGTACGGGCCGGCGACCAGGATCATCAGGGGTTGTCCGTTCATGCGAGGTCGACCTCCACGCCGGCGTCGTCGAGCGCGGCGAGGGTCTCCTGCGCCGCGGGGGTGAGCTGGGGGTCGCGGGCGCTGGCGTCCGTGACCAGGCGGCCGACCGCGTCGAGCGGGGCGACCGAGGCGAAGGCGCGGACGCCGAGCTTCGAGGCGTCGGCGACGACGAACGCGCTGCGGGCCTGCTGGAGCCCGACCTGCTTGACCGCGGCGTCCTCGAGCGTGAACTCCGACCAGCCGGCCGCGGCGCTCACCGCCCCGATCGACATGACGAAGACGTCGAAGGTGAGCTGCCGCAGCACCGCGGCGGTCAGCGGGCCGGCCAGGCTCCGCTCGCCGGGCCGGGACTCCCCGCCGACGACGAGCAGGCGGATCCCCGGCCGGTCGGCCAGCGCGTCGGCCACCGGCAGGCTCACGACGGCGACCGTGAACGGTCCCTCGCCCGCGGCCGCCCGGTCGGCCAGCGCGCGGGCCACGTGCACCGTCGTCGTCCCGGCGTCGAGCAGCACCGTCGCGCCCGGCTCGACCAGGGCGGCGGCCGCGCGGCCGATCCGGTCCTTGAGCCCGGCCTGCCAGCCGGCCCGCGCGCCGAAGCCCGCGGAGCTCTCCGGCCCCGCGACGGCGACCGCGCCGCCCCGGACGCGCTCGACGAGGCCGCGGGCCTGCAGCGCGTCGAGGTCGCGCCGCACGGTCATCTCGGAGACGCCCAGGCGGGCGGCGAGGTCGCCGAGCGAGGCCCGGCCGGCGTTGCGCACCAGCCGCAGCGTCACGTCGAGTCGGTCGGGGACGGCCACGGCGGATTCCTACCAGGCTCATGTGAGGTCTGTGAAGACGTTGTGCGATGTGCCCGGACGGGCGTGCCGTCGGTCACGCTCCCGCGGGGGCGCCGTGCGGGGTACGGGAGCGGCCCGCAAGGTGGACCGGGACCGACCACCGACGACGGAGAGAGGCCCCGCGACGATGACGTCGACCCAGGAGCGCCCCGCCGACCTGCTCGAGCCCCAGCCGCCCGCGCTGCTGCCGCCGTGGCACACCCCCGAGCGCCAGGCGCTGCAGGAGCGGGCCCGCCGGTTCGCCCACGACGAGGTGCTGCCGGTCGCGAACGAGCTGGACCCGCAGAAGGGGCTGCTGCCGGAGGCGCTGCTGGCCCGCATGGCCGAGCTCGGCTGGTTCGGCATCACGGTGCCCGCCGAGCACGGCGGCCTGGGCCTCGGCGTCTTCGAGTACTGCATGGTCTCCGAGGAGCTGGCCCGCGCCTGGATGAGCAGCGCGAGCATCCTCGCCCGCGCGCAGGGTCTCGGGACGGCGGTGGCCGACCCCGCCCGGCGCAGGGAGCTGCTGCGCCGCAGCGCGAGGGGCGAGTGGATCGGCGCGATCGCGCTGTCCGAGCCCGACGCCGGCTCCGACCTCGCCGGCGTCTCCACCCGGGCGGTCCTCGACGGCGACGAGTGGGTGGTCACCGGCCACAAGCGCTGGTGCGGCAACGCCGAGGCCGCCGACTTCATCCAGGTCCTCGTCCGGGAGCGCGACCCCGGGCCGAGGGAGTCGCGCTCCGCCGGGCTGGTCAACCTGCTGCTGGAGAAGGAGCGCGGCTCGTTCCCGCCCGGACTCACCGGGACCCCGATCGACAAGATCGGCTACCACGGTTTCCTCACCTGGGACCTGGTCTTCGACGGCGTCCGCATCCCGCGGGGGAACGTCGTCGACCAGGCGGCGGCCAGCGACGAGCAGGGCGAGGCGGCCGAGCGTGCCGGGTGGGCGCAGGCGCAGAGATTCCTCGACACCGCGCGGGTGCACACCGCCGCCCGCGCCGTCGGCCTGGCCCGCGCCGCGCTCGAGGACTCGATCGTCTACCTGCAGGAGCGCGAGCAGTTCGGCCACCCGATCGGCGACTTCCAGGCGCTGCGCTTCGCCGTCGCGGAGATGGCCGCCCAGATCGAGCAGTCGCGCGCCTTCTACCGGCAGGTCGCCCACCTCGTCGACCTCGGGGTGCGCTGCGAGAAGGAGGCCTCGATGGTCAAGCTCGAGGCCACCGAGATGGCGGTAAAGGTGACCAACCAGGCCATGCAGCTGCACGGCGGCAACGGCTACACCACCGAGCGGCAGGTCGAGCGGCACTGGCGCGACGCCCGGCTGACCACGATCTTCGAGGGCACCAGCGAGATCCAGAAGCGGATCATCAGCGACCGCCTGCTGCCCCGGTCACCGCTCACCTGAGCCACCCGGTTCCGCCTTCCGCGCGCGGAAGGCGGAACCGGACGCCGCCACGTGCCTCACCCGGCCACGGCGACGGCGGGTTCCTCGGCGTGCGCGACGTTGTCCAGCTCTCGCCAGATCAGCGCCAGCAGCACCGCCGACCCGGCGAACGCGAACCAGAACGGGCCGGTCACGCCCCAGGCGCGGGCCACGACCCCGCCGACGGCCTGGCCGGCCAGGATGCCGCCGAAGACGCCCATCGCGTAGAGGCTCCCGACCCGGCCCTGCAGCCCGGCCGGCACGGCGCGCATCCGCACCGTGCGCGACGTCGTCCCCCAGATGAACGCGTGCGCGCCGAAGACGAACAGCACCGGGACGGCGACCCACGGCGTCGTGGCCAGCGCCAGGAGCAGGTGGGTGAGCGTCTCGAACAGCAGGCCCGCCTTCATGAGCGTGGCGATGCCGACGTGCCGCTCGAGCCAGTCGTAGGACGCCGTCCCGACCATGCCGCCCAGCGCGCCGACCGTGGTGAGTAGGCCGTAGCCGGCCGCGCCCAGGCCCAGCCGCTGGTCGGCGTAGAGCACCAGCACCGACCAGGCCGCGCCGTAGGTGACGTTGAACAGGACGATCGTGACGGTCAGCGTCCGCACGGCGGGGTGGCCCCAGGTCCAGCGCAGCCCCTCGGCGACGTCCCGGCCGATCCGTCCCCGCCGTGCCGGCCGCTCCGGCGGCGGGACCCGCATCCGCGTGATCAGCACCGCGCCCAGCGCCACCAGCACCGCCTGGGCGAGGAACGGCCACGCGGCGCCGGCGACGAACAGCAGGCCCCCGACGGCCGGCCCGGCGAGCTGGTTCATCGTCAGCGTGCCCGCGGTCAGGCGCGCGTTGCCGATGCCCAGGTCGGCGCGGTCGACGACCATCGGCAGCAGCGTGCCGGCCGCGGTGTCGGCGAAGACCTCGGCGGTGCCCAGCACGAACAGCGCGGCGAGCACGGGCACCAGCCCGACGTCGCTGGTGAACAGGGCGGCGGCCAGCACGGCGAGCACCCCGGCGCGGGCCAGGTCGACGGCGGCGACGAGCAGCCGCCGGTCCACCCGGTCGGCCAGGACGCCGGCGTGCAGGCCGAACAGCAGCCACGGCAGCTGCTGCAGCAGGGCGCCGAGCGCGACGAGCAGCGGGTCCTGGGTCCGGGCGGCCACCAGCAGCGGCCCGGCCGCCAGCGCCACGCCGTCACCCAGGTTGCTCACCCACGACGACGCCATCAGCCAGCGGAACGACGTCCCCATCCGGGCGGGCAGCACCGCCTCGACCACCCGGCCCACGGGAACGGGACTGTAGACGTGACCGTTCCTGCGGTCTCCCGGTAATCCGGCTGACTCCTGTCGGCCCCGTCGGCGAGCATGGGGCCTGCGGCGCCGACGGTGCGCCGACTCCCGAGGAGGACCCGAGATGGCCGGCCTGCCGCGCGCGCTCGCGCCCCTGCGGCACCGCGACTACCGCCTGCTGGCCGCCTCGATGGGGCTGTCGCTGCTCGCCCAGGGGCTGTGGACGGTCGCGCTGGTCTGGCAGGTGGTCGACCTCGGCGGCGGGCCCGCCGCGCTCTCCCTCGCCACCGCCCTGTCCGCCGGCGGCATGCTGGCCAGCACGCTGCTCGGCGGCGCCCTGGCCGACCGCGTGCCGCAGCGGCGGATCCTGCTCGGCGTGGCGCTGCTGCAGACGGCGGCGGTCGGGCTGGTCGCCGTCCTGTCGCTGGCCGGGGCGCTGGCGCTCGGTCCGCTGGCCGCGGCCGCCCTGGCCCAGGGCGTCGCGACGGGGCTGTACTACCCGGCCTACTCGGCGCTGGTCCCGAGCGTGGTGCCGGCGGGCGACCTGCTCGCCGCCAACGGCCTCGAGGGCGTCGTCCGCCCGGCGCTGGCGATGGCGATCGGGCCCGCCGCCGGCGGCGTGCTGGTCGGCGCGTTCTCACCCGGCGCGGCGCTGCTCGCGACGGCGCTGACCTCGGCGGTCTCGGCCGCGTGCGTGGCGGCGCTGCCGACGGTGCCGGTGCGCCGCGACGAGGTCGGCTCGGGCCTGTTCGCCGACGTCCGCGAGGGCGTCGCCTACATGGTCCGCACGCCGTGGCTGCTGGCGACGCTGCTGTTCGCCTCGCTCATGGTGCTCGTGTTCATCGGCCCGTTCGAGGTGCTGGTCCCCTTCGCGGTCCGCGACCGGACCGGCGGCGGCCCGACCGAGCACGCCTGGGTGCTGGCCGCGTTCGGCATCGGCGGTGCGCTGGGGTCGGCGGTCGTCGCCTCGCTGCGGCTGCCGCGGCGCTACCTGACGGTCATGAACCTGCTGTGGGGCTTCGGCTGCGTGCCGATGGTCGTCTTCGGCTGGACGTCGTCGCTGTGGGTGATGATCGCCGCGGCCGGGGTGCTGGGCGCGGCGTTCGAGTCGAGCACGGTCATCTGGGGGACGCTGCTGCAGCGGCGGGTGCCGCCGGCGCTGCTCGGCCGGGTGTCCAGCCTCGACTTCTTCGTCTCGCTGGCGTTCATGCCGCTGTCGATGGCGCTGGCCGGGCCGGTCAGCGAGGTCGTCGGGCTCACCGGCACGTTCCTGCTCACCGGGCTGGTGCCGCCGCTGCTGGCGATCGCGGCGATCCTGTACTGGCGGCTGCCGGCCGACGAGGTCGCCCACCCGCTCGACGTCCCCGCCGAGGAGCCGGCGGGGCCCGGGACGGTCGACGAGCCGGAGGAACTGCCTACGGCAGGCGCAGGACCCTGGCCTCCCAGGGCCTGAGCACGGCGGGGTCGTCCTCGGGCAGGTTCCCGAGGACGACCTCCGCGCCGACCGTCTCCGGCAGCAGCCCGGCGAGGTCCTGCTCCTCGGCGCCGAGGTTGCAGACGACGAGCAGCGTGTCGCCGTCGAGGCCGCGGGTGAACGCGTACACCTGGTCGTGGTCGGGCAGCAGCATGGTGAAGGAGCCCAGTGCCACCACCGGGTCCTCGTGCCGCAGCGCGATCAGCCGCCTGTGGTGGGCGAGCACGGAGGCGGGGTCGTCGCGCTGGGCGGCGGCGTTCCACTCCGCGTGGTCGGGGTTGACCTCCAGCCACGGCGTCCCGGTGGTGAACCCGGCGCTCGGCGAGGCGTCCCACTGCACGGGTGTGCGCGCGTTGTCCCGGCTCATCCGGCGCAGCGCGGCGAACACCTCGTCGGGGTCGGCGCCGTGCGCCACGGCCTGGACCTGGTGGTTGATCGACTCGACGTCGCGGAACTGGGCCAGGTCGGTGAACGGGAAGTTCGCCATCCCGATCTCCTCGCCCTGGTAGACGTAGGGCGTCCCGCGGTGCAGGTGCAGCAGCGTGGCCAGGCAGGTGGCGGAGTCCCGGCGGTGGCGGGGCGAGTCGTCGCCGAAGCGGGACACCGCCCGCGGCTGGTCGTGGTTGTCCCAGTAGAGGGAGTTCCAGCCGACGTCGGCCAGCCCCGTCTGCCAGCGGCCGAAGGAGGCCTTGAGGTCGCGCATCCGCAGCGGCCGCGGGTGGAACTTCGAGCCCTCGAAGTCCAGGCCCACGTGCTCGAACTGGAACACCATGTCCAGCTCCCCGCGTGCCGGGTCGGTGAACAGCAGCGCGTCCTCCACCGTCGCGCCCGGCGTCTCCCCGACCAGCAGCAGCTGCTCGCGCCGGCCGGTGAAGACCTCGCGGTGCATCTCCTGCAGGAACTCGTGGATGCGGGGGCCGCACACCACCGACGCGGTCGCGTCCCCGTAGGGCAGGCCGGGCAGCGGCGGGCCGTCGTGCAGCTCGCCGTCCGGGCCGACGTCCTTGCTGATCAGGTTGATGACGTCCATGCGGAACCCGTCGACCCCGCGGTCGAGCCACCACCGCATCATCGCGTAGACCGCCTGCCGGACCTCGGGGTTCTCCCAGTTCAGGTCGGGCTGCCTGCGGTCGAACAGGTGCAGGTAGTACTCGCCGCTGGCCTCGTCGAGCTCCCAGGTCGAGCCGGAGAAGAAGCCGTGCCAGTTCGTCGGCTCGGCGCCCGGGTCGCCGGGCGCCAGGCCCGCCCTGGGCGGCCGCCACCAGTACCAGTCCCGCTTCGGCGAGTCCGGCGACGACCGGCTCTCGACGAACCACGGGTGCTCGTCGCTGGTGTGGTTGACCACCAGGTCCATCACCAGCTTCACGCCGCGGGCGTGCAGCCCGGCGACCAGCTCGTCGAGCTGCTCCAGCGTGCCGAACAGCGGGTCGACGTCCTGGTAGTCGCTGATGTCGTAGCCGTTGTCGGCCTGCGGCGAGGGGTAGACCGGGGAGAGCCAGACGACGTCGACGCCGAGGTCGGCGAGGTGGTCCAGCCGCTGCAGGACCCCGCCGAGGTCGCCGATCCCGTCGCCGTCGGAGTCCTGGAAGGAACGCGGGTAGACCTGGTAGACGACGGCACGCGTCCACCACGGCGCGTCAGCGGGGGTCACCGGACCAGCCCAGCACCCCTGGCCCCGCTCCGCACCTGCGCGGCCCCGAGGGCCCGCTGCTTGGATGGTCGGGACCCGTCGGGGGACTCCCCGGCACCCCTGATCCGAGGAGGACCGATGGCCGAGCCCCTGAGCCGCCCCGACGTCGAGCCGCCCACCGGGCCCGCGCCCGACGACCTGGTGATCGAGGACCTCGTCGTCGGCGACGGCCCCGAGGCCACCGCCGGCGTCCTGGTCAGTGCCCACTACGTCGGCGTCACCCACGACGGCGGCGAGCAGTTCGACGCCTCGTGGGACCGGGGCGACCCGCTGGAGTTCCGCCTCGGCGTCGGCATGGTCATCCAGGGCTGGGACGAGGGCATCCAGGGCATGCGCGTCGGCGGCCGCCGCCGGCTGACGATCCCCCCGCACAAGGCCTACGGCGACCGCGGCGCCGGCGGGGTCATCAAGCCGGGCGCGACGCTCGTCTTCGTGGTCGACCTCGTCGGCGTGCGCTGAGTCCTCCGCGCGGTCGTGCCCCGCTCCGCTCGGGGCAGGGCACGACCCGCCGCTGACCGGCACGTGGTTGCGCCGGACAACCGCGGGGCACCGGTGCGGCCATGAGCGAGCCGGTCCCCACCCGTGAGCACGTCCGCGCGAAGCAGGGCGCCGGCGGCGAGACGGGCGGCGAGTCCACCGGCACCGTCGTCGTCGCGGGCCTGGCCAACCTCGGCATCGCCGTCGCCAAGCTGGTCGGCGGGCTGGTCAGCCACTCCTCGGCCATGCTGTCCGAGGCCGCGCACTCGCTGGCCGACACGATCACCGAGGTGCTGCTGTTCGTCGCGCTCAAGCGGGGCGACAAGGCGCCCGACGCCCGCCACCCGGTCGGCTACGGCCGGGAGACCTACTTCTGGGCGCTGCTGGCCTGCCTCGCGACCTTCACCCTCGGCGCCGGTTTCTCCTTCTACCAGGGGATCGAGACCATCCTCGAGGGCGAGGAGCAGGGCTCCCCGCTGATCGCCTACGTCGTCCTGGCGGTCTCCTTCGTCCTCGAGGGCGCCTCCTGGCTCAAGGCCGTCCGGCAGGTCCGCGGGGCCGCCCGCACGTGGGGGACGACGCCCCGCCGCTACCTGGCCGAGACCACCGACACGACGGTCAAGGCCGTGACGTTCGAGGACAGCGCGGCCCTGGTCGGCCTCGTCCTCGCCGCGCTGGGGCTGTTCCTCGAGCAGGTGACCGGCGACCCGGTGTGGGACGGCATCGCCGCGATCCTCATCGGCGTGCTGCTGCTCCTCGTGGCCGGGTCGCTGGCGCGGGCCAACGTCTCGCTGCTCATCGGCCAGTCGATCCCGCGCCGGCTGCAGGACCAGCTCCGCGAGGAGATCGCCGGGCTGCCCCAGGTCGACGACGTCCCGGTGCTGCTCACCACCGTCATCGGTCCCGGGCAGCTGGCCGTCATGGCCAAGGTCGACTTCGCCGACAGCGCGACCGTGGCCGACATCGAGCGGGCCTCCGACGAGGCCGAGCGGCGGCTGGTCGCCCGCCACGGGGGCGTCCGCTTCGTCTTCCTCGACCCGACCCCCGGCGACGGGCGCGCCCGCGCGGAGGCCCACCGCCCGGAATGACGGCGGCCGGCCCGGAGTTGGGGGATGCCGTGCGCATCGAGGTCTGGTCCGACGTCGTCTGTCCGTGGTGCTACATCGGCAAGCGCCGGTTGGAGACCGCGCTGGAGCGGTTCCCGCACCGCGACCAGGTCGAGGTGGTCTGGCGGTCCTTCCAGCTCGACCCCACGATCCCCGAGGGCGAGACCCACGCGACCCTCCCGGCGCTGGCCGCCAAGTACGGCCGCCCGGTCGAGGAGATGCGCGCGGTGATGCGGCACGTCGAGGAGACCGCCGCCGGTGAGGGCCTGGAGTACCACCTCGCCGACGGCGTCAGCGGCAACACGCTGCTCGCCCACGAGCTCCTCCACCTGGCCGCCGAGCGCGGCCTGCAGGGCGCGGTGAAGGAGCGGCTGCTGCACGCCCACTTCGAGGAGGGCCGCTCGGTCTTCGACGTCGACGCGCTGGCCGCGCTGGCCGTCGAGGTCGGCCTGGACGAGGCCGAGGTGCGGGCGGCGCTCGCCGACCACCGGTTCCGTCCCGCGGTCCTCGCCGACGCCGCCACCGCCCAGGCGCTCGGCGCCACCGGGGTGCCGTTCTTCGTGGTCGACCGGAAGTACGGCGCCGCGGGCGCCCAGCCGGCCGAGCTGCTGCTGCAGGTGCTGGAGCGGGCCTGGGCCGACGCCCACCCGCTGGTCACCGTCCCCGCCGCCGAGGGCTGCGAGGACGGCTCCTGCGCGGTCTAGGCCCGCCACGACAGAGGGCCCCTCACCGGCTGCGGTGAGGGGCCCTCCGTCGTCGTGCGGGTCAACCCATCGCGGGGCCGCCCTGCTCGGTGCCCGACAGGTTCCTCAGGAACTCGTGGCAGCGCTTCGCGCGCTCCGAGTCCTGCTCCATCACCTCGCGGAAGAAGCCGGCGATGTCGTCCAGGCCCGCGTTCTCCGCGTCCCGGACGTACTGGCCGTAGTCGTGCCCGGCCTTCAGCGAGTGGTACTGCACCGAGATCAGGTCGTAGGCGACGTCCTCGAATCCGGTCTCACCCGTGGCCATGTCGGACCTCCTCGTCGTCGGAGAGTGGCGTCCGCACGGGTTCCCCGCAGGCCGGCAACGGAAACGGGCCGGTCCGTCACGACGCGCCGGTGACCGCGCCTCCCGTGACGTCCCCGCCGCCGGCGTCGTCGGCGAGCGTCCGCCCGGCCGTCGTCTCCGCGTCGTCGGCCGCGAGCTCCTCCTCGCCGGTGGACGCCGGGTCGTCGTCGGTCGAGGCCAGGTCCGCGCCCTGGGCGTAGGCGCCGGGGTCGGCCTGCGTCGTCCGGGGGTCGTTCAGCGGGTCCGGGACGTCGGGGTCGGTGACGGTCATGGCCCGTCCCTGCCCGGGGCGGCGGGCTGGCAACCCCGCGCGACGTGCGGCAGGGTCGGCGCGACGGGTCCCCCGACGGACGGAGACGCCCCGTGACCGACCCCGCGACCCCCGTCGACCCGCCGACGCACCGCACCGGCGCGGTCGCCGAGCTGCCCGACGGCCGCCTCCGGCTGGAGTTCCGCCGCTCCTGGGGCGACGGGCCCGACGCCGTCTGGGCCGCGCTCACCGAGCCCGACCGGCTGGCCCGCTGGTTCGGCACCTACGAGGGCGAGCGGGTCCCCGGCGGCCGGGGGACGCTGACGATGACCCACGAGCCGGAGCCGGCGGCGACGGAGGCCCGCATCGCCGAGTGCGACCCGCCGCGGGAGCTCGTCGTCGAGTGGCCGGAGCAGCAGGACTGGCGGGTCGGGCTCGCCGTCGTCGTGGAGAGCGGCCGGACGACGCTGCACCTCACCCAGGACTTCGCCGCCGGCACCGACGTCACCGACCACGCGCTCGGCTGGCACTGGTACCTCGACAAGCTCGACGCCGAGATGGGCGGGCACCCCGACCCCGGCGACTGGGACACCTTCCTCGCCCGGGTCGGGCCCGACTACGGGCGGACGCCGGAGGGCTGAGCGCCGAGCGCCGCCATGGCGGCGGCGGTGACCAGCCCGGCGGCGACCACCGCGGTCTCGACGGGCTCGGCGCCGGCCGGGGTCAGCCGCCGCCGCACCAGCCGCTCCGCGAGGTAGCCGGGCACGAGGGCGGCGCCGGTGGCGGCGAGGACCCGCGGGGCGCGCCCGTCGTCGCCGGCGGCGAGGCGGGCCAGCGCCCAGCCGTGGACGGCGAGGGTCCAGGCCGGCGGGCCGAGCGCCGTCCCGGCCCACCAGGCGTCGCGGCCGACGGTCGCCGCGCGCCCGGAGAGCACCGGCGTGTCGAACGCGTGCCGCCGGCGCAGCGACAGCGCCGTCCCGGCGAGGCTCGCCGCCAGCTGGACGGCGGACGCGGCGAGCAGCGCCCCGCGGCGGCCCGTCACCGGGCGCGCTCATGCACCTGCACCGGCGCCGGGCCGGTCCACGGCCCCAGGGTGCCGAGGAGGGCGTCGCGCCGGCCCAGCCGCGGGCCGGCCTGCACCGGGTAGGCGTCGTAGGCGCCGGTGAGGTCCCGCGCGGCGTGGACGGCGAAGTTCGGGTCCTCCTGTGCCTCCCGCGCGACGGCGACCAGGTCGGCCATGCCCCCGGCGACGACGGCCTCGGCCTGGCGCGCGTCGACGATCAGCCCCACCGCCATCGTGGCGACGTCCGCCCCCTCGCGGATGCCGGCGGCGAAGGGCACCTGGTAGCCGTAGCCCAGCGGGTGCTCCCAGCCGCCCAGGCCCCCGCCGGAGGCGTCGACGACGTCGACCCCGCGGGCGCGCAGCTCGCGGGCGAAGGCGATCGTGTCCTCGAGGGTGATGCCGTCGGGCGTGCCGTCGACGGCGGAGACCCGCACGAACAGCGGCCGGTCCGCGGGCCACGCGGCGCGGACGGCCTCGACCACCTCCAGGGGGAACCGCCAGCGCGCCTCCCGCGAGCCGCCGTAGCCGTCGGTGCGCCGGTTGGACAGCGGCGAGAGGAACTGGTGCAGCAGGTAGCCGTGCGCGGCGTGCACCTCGACGACGTCGAACCCGGCGTCGAGCGACCGGCGGGTGGCCGCGGCGAACGCCTCGCGGACCCCGGCCAGCTCCTCGACGGTGAGCTCGTGCGGCACCGGCCAGCCGGGGCCGGCGGGCACCGCGCTGGCCGAGACGGTCGGCCACGGCTGCTCGCCCGGTCGCGCGTCGTCGGCCGTCACCGGGCCGCCGCCCTCCCACGGGCGGTGGCTGCTGGCCTTGGCGCCGGCGTGGGCGAGCTGGATGCCCGCGACCGCGCCGGCGGCGTGCAGGAAGCCGGCGACGCGGGCGAGGCCGGGCACGTGCGCGTCGGACCACAGGCCGACGTCGCCGTGGCTGATCCGCCCCTCCGGCGTCACCGCCGTCGCCTCGACGACGACCGTGCCGAAGCCGCCGAGCGCGAACCGGCCGAGGTGCACGAGGTGGTAGTCGCCGACCAGCCCGTCGGTCACGGAGTACTGGCACATCGGGGCGACGACGAGCCGGTTCGGCAGCGTCACCCGGCGCAGCGTCAGGGGGGTGAACAGGGCCGGGGAGGGCGCGGAGCCGTTCGTGAGACTGGTCACGCCATGGAACCAACACCGCTCCCACCTGCGGTGTTCCCGGTGCCGACCCTGCGCGGACGTAGACGTCCTAGACGTAACATCTCTCACCGTTACAGGCGGGTGTCCCCGCTTGTACGCTTCCCGAACCCGACGGCCGGACCCGTTCCGCCGGCCCGGGAGACAGCACGCACCGGCGCCGGTGTCCCGACACCCGGCGTGCCCAGAGGATGGAGACGCCGTGACCTCCGTGACCACCCCCGGTCTCGACAACGCCCCCACCACGCACGCCCGGCTGCTCGCCTGGGTGCGTGAGATGGCGGAGCTGACCACCCCGGACGAGGTCGTGTGGGTCGACGGCAGCGACGAGGAGTGGGAGCGGCTCACCCAGAGGCTGGTCGACGCCGGCACCTTCACCCGCCTGGCGAAGAAGCCCAACTCGTTCTGGGCCGCGTCCGACCCCAGCGACGTCGCGCGCGTCGAGGACCGCACCTTCATCTGCTCGGTCGACGAGGCCGACGCGGGGCCGACCAACAACTGGATGGCCCCCGACGAGATGAAGTCGATCATGACGGAGCTGTACCGGGGCTGCATGCGCGGCCGGACGATGTACGTCATCCCGTTCTGCATGGGCCCGGTCGAGGCCGAGAACCCGATGTTCGGCGTCGAGCTCACCGACTCCGAGTACGTCGTCGTCTCCATGCGGGTCATGGCGCGCATCGGCTCGCGGATCCTCGAGGCGATGGGCACCGACCGGCCGTTCGTGCCGGCCATGCACTCCCTGGGCGCCCCGCTCGAGCCGGGCCAGGAGGACGTGCCCTGGCCCTGCAGCCAGACCAAGTACATCGTGCACTTCCCCGAGGAGCGGGCCATCTGGTCCTACGGCTCGGGCTACGGCGGCAACGCCCTGCTGGGCAAGAAGTGCTACTCGCTGCGGATCGCCTCGGTGATGGCCCGCGACGAGGGCTGGCTCGCCGAGCACATGCTGATCCTCAAGCTGACCAGCCCGCAGCAGAAGACGTACTACGTCGCGGCGGCCTTCCCGAGCGCCTGCGGCAAGACCAACCTGGCGATGCTCGAGCCGACCATCCCCGGCTGGAAGGTCGAGACCCTCGGCGACGACATCGCCTGGATGCGGTTCGGCGAGGACGGCCGGCTCTACGCGCTCAACCCCGAGTTCGGCCTGTTCGGCGTCGCGCCGGGCACCGGCTGGGACACCAACCCCAACGCGATGCGCACCATCGACAAGGGCAACTCGGTGTTCACCAACGTCGCGCTCACCGACGACGGCGACGTCTGGTGGGAGGGCATGACCGAGGAGCCGCCGGCGCACCTCACCAGCTGGAAGAAGCAGGACTGGACGCCGGACTCCGACGAGCCCTCGTCGCACCCGAACTCGCGGTTCTGCACCCCGATCGAGCAGTGCCCGATCCTCGCGCCCGAGTACGAGGACCCGAGGGGCGTGCCGATCTCGGCGATCCTCTTCGGCGGCCGCCGGAAGACCACGATCCCGCTGGTCACCGAGGCGCGGGACTGGAACCACGGCGTCTTCATGGGGGCCACGCTGTCCTCGGAGACGACCGCTGCGGCCACCGGCGCGGTCGGCGTCGTCCGCCGCGACCCGTTCGCCATGCTGCCGTTCATCGGCTACAACGCCGGTGACTACTTCCGGCACTGGGTCGAGACCGGCAAGGCGCACGACTCGACCAAGCTGCCGCGGATCTTCTACGTGAACTGGTTCCGCCGCGACGAGGACGGCGGCTTCCTGTGGCCGGGCTTCGGCGAGAACAGCCG
Source organism: Geodermatophilus arenarius (assembly GCF_042654585.1). Lineage (NCBI taxonomy): Bacteria > Bacillati > Actinomycetota > Actinomycetes > Geodermatophilales > Geodermatophilaceae > Geodermatophilus > Geodermatophilus arenarius. The sequence goes on along the minus strand of NZ_JBHSGR010000023.1, from coordinate 23,390 downwards.
GGTGCTCAAGTGGGTCGTCGAGCGCATCGAGGGCACCGCGGCCGCCGAGGAGACCGCCGTCGGCCACGTGCCCACGACCGGCTCGCTCGACGTCTCCGGGCTGGACGTGACCGAGGACCGGGTGCGCAAGGCGCTCGCCGTCGACAAGGACGAGTGGCGCGCGGAGATCCCGCAGATCACCGAGTGGTTCGAGAAGTTCGGGGACAAGCTGCCCAGCACCATGTGGGACGAGCTGGAGATCCTCAAGAGCCGGCTCGCCTAGGAGGAGGACCCCCTGCCCCCGCCGCTCGCACGCCCGCGGCGGGCGCCTGCAGGGGGGCCACCCGCGCGGGTCCAGGGCCCCGTTCCGGACAGCGTCGTCCGGGGCGGGGCCCGTGCTCGTCCGTGCCGGTCCGTGCACGGAACGGAGCCGTCTGCCAGCCGAGCGTGCGGACGTCGGTTAGCGTGGCTGGCGGTCCCGCGTCCCCCTGACGACAGGTTCGCTCCCCGGTGCCCAATCCCTACCTGCACGTGCTGCGCACGCCGCACGCGCTGCCCATGGTGCTCGCCGCCTTCATCGGCCGGCTGCCCCTGTCGATGGTCGGCCTGGGGTGCGTCCTGCTGGTCGCGGACGAGACCGGCTCCTACGGCCTGGGCGGCGTGGTCGCCGCCGCGGGCGCGGTCACCACCGCCCTGGCCGGCCCGGTCATCGGCCGGCTGGCGGACACCTTCGGCCAGCGCCGGACGCTGCTGCCCGTCGTCGCGGTGTTCGCGGCGGCCGGGGCGCTGTTCCTCGCCGCGGTCAAGGAGGACTGGCCGCGGTGGACCTTCTTCGTCACCGCCGGCGTCGCGGGGGCGTGCATCCCGCCGGTCGCCTCGATGATCCGGGTGCGCTGGACCCACCTGCTGCGCGGCACCCACCGCCTGCACACGGCGCTGGCGATGGAGTCCGTCGTCGACGAGCTGGTGTTCATCGTCGGGCCGGTGCTGGTGACCTTCCTGTCCACCACCGGGCACTCGACCTCCGGCGTCGTCACCGCCTTCACCCTCGCCGTCGTCGGGGCGCTGCTGTTCGCCGCGCAGGGGCGCACCGAGCCGCCGCCGCACGGGCACGAGGCGCGCAAGGGGCCCTCGGCCATCCGCACGCCGGGCCTGCGGGTGCTGTTCGTCGTCGGCGCCGCCGTCGGGTCGATCCTCGGCACGCTGGAGATCGCGCTGGTCGCCTTCGCCGACGAGGTCGGCGCGATGGGCCTGTCCGGCGTGCTCATCGCGGGCCTCGCGCTCGGCTCGATGATCAGCGGGATCGGCTGGGGCGCCGTGCACTGGCGGCACCCGCTGCGGCACCGGCTGCTGGTCGTGCTCGCGACGCTGACCGTGCTCACCGTGCCGCTGGTCCTCATCGGCAACGTCTGGGTGATGATCCCGTTCGTCGTCGTGGCCGGGGTGGCCGTCTCGCCGTCGCTGATCAGCTCGTTCACCCTCGCCGAGCTCATCGTGCCGCGGGTGGCGGTGACCGAGGCGTTCACCTGGATCGGCACCGCGCTCGGCCTCGGCGTCGCCGTCGGCACCTCGATCGCCGGGAAGGTCGTCGACACCGTCAGCGCCAACGCCGCGTTCCTCGTCGCCACGGTCTCGGCCGGGATCGCCGCCGTCGTCGTGCTCGCCGCGCAGCGGCTGCTGCACGTGCCGGCCGAGCACGCCGCCGAGCCGGCGATGGCGCGCTGACCCGGCCGCGTCCCGCCGCGGGCGGCGGCCGGGTCCTCGGCGTCGCGCCCGAGCGGCTCGGCCGGTGGCTGGACGGCGTCGCCACCCGGCACGGCGCCTTCGACACGGCCGTCGACGACGACGGCACCGTGCGGGTCACCTGCGCCGACGGCACGACCGTGACGCTGCGCGCGCCGTTCGGCTGGACCCCGGGCCCGGCGCCGCTCGCCACCTTCACCGCCGCCGCACGCCGGCCGCGGCGGGCCGCCGTCCTGCTGGTGCGCCGCGGCCGCTGGGCCACCGGCGTCTTCGACGGCGCGGACCTCGTCGTCTCCAAGGTCGACAGCCGGCTGGTGCAGGGCCGCAGCGCGGCCGGCGGCTGGAGCCAGCAGCGCTTCGCCCGGCGCCGCGGCAACCAGGCCGACGCCGTGGTCGCCGCGGCCGCCGACACCGCGGCCCGGGTGCTGCTGCCGCACGCCGGCGGGGTCGACGCCCTGTTCACCGGCGGGGACCGGGGGATGGTCGACGCCGTGCTCGCCGACCCCCGGCTCGCCCCGCTGGCGGCGCTGCGCCGGGAACCGGCGCTGGAGGTCGGCGAGCCGACGAAGGAGGTCCTGCTGGCCACCCCCGCCCGGTTCCGCGCCGTGCGGGTGCACGTCGTGGAACCCGGCGACCGGCCCTGAGCTCAGCCGTTCGGGAGCAGGACCAGGCGGATCGGGTTGCCCTCCTTGCGCTCGAGCATCTCGATGCCCTTCGCCGCGTCCTCGAGCGGCAGGGTGCCGGAGATCGAGCGGGACAGGTCCAGCCGGCCGTGCCGGACGAGGCCGACCAGCTGCTGCACGTGCCCGGGCTCGGAGCCGTAGTGGCCGAGGACCTGCTGCGAGAAGTAGCTGAACTGCGTGCCGTTGCGGATGGTCAGCGGCTGGTCGGTGAGCCCGACGAGCACCAGCCTGCCCTCGCGCTCCAGGCAGCGCACCGCCTGCTCGCGCACCGCGGCCACGCCGGCGAAGTCGAACGCGCAGGACAGGCCCGCGCCGCCGGTGAGCTGCCGCACCCCGCCGGCGACGTCCTCGGACGGGTCCAGGGCGAGGTCGGCGCCGAGGTCCAGGGCCCGCTGCCGGGCGGACTCCACCGGGTCGACGGCGACGATCGGCGCCGCGCCGGCCAGCCGCAGCAGCTGCACCGCGTGCGCCCCGAGACCGCCGATGCCCCACACGCCCACCGGCTCCCCGGCGCGCACCCCGGCCGTCTTGACGATCGAGGCCCACGGCGTCGACACGGCGTCGGGCACGATGCACGCCTGCTCGAAGGGCAGCTCGTCGGGGATGGGGACCAGGGTCTCGACGGTGGCCAGCGCGTACTGCGCCCAGCCGCCGTCGTAGTCGACGCCGCGGGTGTGGATCCAGCCGTCGACCTCCTCGCCGGCCTGCAGGAGGACCCGCTGCCCGGCCTGCCAGCCGGTCACGCCGTCCCCGAGCCCGGCGACGACGCCGGCCACCTCGTGGCCGAGCGTGACCTCCTCGCCCTGCAGGAACAGCGGGTTGAGCGTGCCGTCGACGAGGTGGACGTCGGACAGGCAGATGCCGGCCGCGCGGACCTCGACGAGGACCTGCCCCGGCCCGGGCACCGGGCGCGGCACCTCCTTGACCTCGAACTGCTTGGTGCGCACGTTGAGCCGGCCGGCGAGCATCGAGTCGGGCATGTCCCGCATCCTCCCCACCGGCCCGCGGGACCACACCGCCGCCTCCGGTGCACGCCCGCGGAGTCGCACGACCCCGGGGGCGGACGTGACCCACGGCACACGACGGCGTAACGTCCACCGGCCGTGTCAGCGACACCGACCGACACGAGCGTGACCGCCACTCCGAGCGATGCGGGGGCCGACCCCGTCCTGACCGCCGAGCGCGCCCACCTGGCCCTCGCCGGGGACTGCCTCGCCGGGATGCGCGCCGCCGCCTCCGCCGTCGTGGACGCCGGCGTCGACGCCTGGGCCTCCGAGCGCCTCGGCGCCGCCCGCGCCGAGCGGCTGCGCTCGCTGGCCGCCGACCCCGGCGTGCCGCCGTTCTTCGGCCGCACCGACGGCGACGGGGAGACCTTCCACATCGGCCGGCGGCACGTGCGCGACGCCGCCGGGCGGCCGGTGGTCATCGACTGGCGCGCGCCGATGAGCCGGCCGTTCTACCGGGCCAGCGCCGCCGATCCGCAGGGCCTGGTCCGCCGCCGCCGGTTCGGCTTCTCCGGGGGCGAGCTGACCTCCTACGAGGACGAGCTGCTCGGGGCGGGGGAGGAGGGCGACGGCGCCCTGCCGCGGGCGGAGACGTCGAGCCGGGTCCTGCTCCAGGAGATCGAGCGCCCGCGCTCCGGCCCCATGCGCGACATCGTCGCCACCATCCAGCCCGAGCAGGACGAGATCGTCCGGGCCCCGCTGGCCGAGTCGGTGTGCGTGCAGGGCGCGCCGGGCACCGGCAAGACCGCCGTCGGCCTGCACCGCGCCGCCTACCTGCTCTACACGCACGGCGGGCAGCTGGCCCGCACCGGCGTCCTCGTCGTCGGGCCCAACCGGGCGTTCCTGCGCTACGTCGAGCAGGTGCTCCCCACCCTCGGCGAGGTCGACGTCGACCAGACCACGGTCGCCGAGCTGACCGGCCGGGTGCCGGTGCGGGCGCAGGACGCCCCGGAGGTCGCCGCCCTCAAGGGCGACGCCCGCATGGCGCAGGTGCTGGAGCGGGCGCTGTGGGGCGCGATCGCCAAGCCCGCCGACGACGTCCTGGTGCCGCTGGCCGGCCGCCGCTACCGGGTGCCGGTGGAGCGGCTCAAGCGGTACGTCGACGACCTGCGGCGGCGCGGCCGCGTGCCCGACGACCGGCAGCGGCTGCACCACACCGCCGGCCGGGAGCGGCTGGCGCTGCTGCTCGCCGAGGACGCCCGCCGGCAGCAGGAGGAGGCCGGCGGCAGCCCGACCGACGCCGAGACCCGCCGGGCCGCACGCAGCCCCGAGGTCCGCGCGTTCTGCGACGCCGTCTGGCCCGCCCGCGACCCGGCCGGCCTGGTCCTGGAGCTGCTCGGCGACCCCGCGGTCCTGGCCCGCGCCGCCCGCGGCGTGCTCGGCGACGACGAGCAGGCGCTGCTGCACCGCCCGGCGCCGCGCTCGGTCGGCACCGCGCCGTGGACCGCCGCCGACGCCGTCCTGGTCGACGAGGTGGCCGGGCTGCTCGAGCGGACGGCGGGCTACGGGCACGTCGTCGTCGACGAGGCGCAGGACCTCTCGCCCATGCAGTGCCGCGCGGTGGCCCGCCGGCTGGCCGCCGGCTCGCTCACCGTGCTCGGCGACCTCGCGCAGGCCACCAGCCCGTGGTCGCCGGCCGACTGGGCGCCGACGCTCGCGGGCCTGGGCCGCCCGGACACCGCCGTCCGGCCGCTGACCCGCGGCTACCGGGTCCCGGGGGAGGTCCTCGACTACGCCAACCGGCTGCTGCCGGCGATCGCGCCCGGCCTGCCCGCGGCCACCGCCGTGCGCCGGGACCCCGGTGCGCTCGCCGTCCGCCCGGTCGCCGACCTCGCCGGGCCGCTGGCCGAGGTGGTCGCCGACCTCGCGGCCGGCCCCGGGTCGGTCGGCGTCGTCTGCGCCGACGCCGCGGTCCCCGAGGTGGCGCGGCTGCTGGCCGCCGCGGGCCTGCCGGCGTCGGTGCTCGCCGACGACGGCCCGGCGGCCGGGCGGGTCGCCGTCGTGCCCGCCGCGCTGGCGAAGGGGCTGGAGTTCGACGCCGTCGTGGTGGCCGACCCGGCGGCGATCGTGGCCGCCGAGCCGCGGGGGCTGTCCCGGCTCTACGTCGTGCTCACCCGGGCGGTGAGCACGCTGGTGGTGCTGCACCGCGACGACCTGCCCGCCCTGCTGGAGGGCTGAGCGTCCCCCGACCGCGGGACCGCACGGCGCGGGTCGTTGTGGCCGGACGTGATCTCTGTTGCAGTGTGCGCGCACGGGAGGGAGGCCCATGGACCGGCAGGACAGCCGGGCCGGCACGTTGCTCCGGTTGGCCGCGACGATCGTGGTCGCCGGGGCACTGGTGGCGGGCCTGCTCCTCCCGTGGATCGGGGGTCCCGCGATCGCCGCCCAGCAGTCCACCGGGCTGCTCGGCGACCTGCCCACCGAGTTCACCGACCCCTCGCCGCCGGGGAACACCGTGCTGCTCGCCGCCGACGGCGAGCCGATCACGTACTTCTACGACGAGAACCGCGACCCCGTGGAGCCCGCCGAGATCGCGGACGTCATGAAGGACGCGATGGTGGCCATCGAGGACTCCCGCTTCTACGGCCACCGCGGTCTGGACGTGCAGGGGACGCTGCGCGCGCTGGTCACCAACATCGCCGCCGGCGAGGTGGCCGAGGGCGGCTCGACGCTCACCCAGCAGCTGGTCAAGCAGACGCTGCTGCAGACCGCCGACACCCCCGAGGAGCGGACCGCCGCCACCGAGCAGACGGTGGGCCGCAAGCTGCGCGAGGCGCGCCTGGCCCTGGCGCTGGAGGACCTCTACAGCAAGGACGAGATCCTCACCCGCTACCTCAACACCGTCTACTTCGGCCAGAACGCCTACGGCGTGCAGCCGGCCGCCCGCGCCTTCTTCGGTGTCGACGCCGCGGCGCTCACCCTGCCGCAGGCGGCCCTGCTGGCCGGCCTCGTGCAGAGCCCGGTGAACGACGACCCGTTCACCGACCCCGAGGCGGCCACCGCGCGGCGCAACGAGGTGCTGTCCCGGATGGCCGAGCAGGGCCTCGTCCCCGCCGACGAGGCGGCGGCGGCCGCGGCCGCGCCGCTCGGGCTGGCACCCGCGCCCGCCCCGCCCCGCGGCTGCGTCCAGGCGAGCGTCGGCCCGTTCGTCTGCGACTTCGTGCAGCGGTACCTGATCCAGGAGCTCGGGCTCAGCCAGGAACAGCTGGACAACGGCGGCTACACCGTGCAGACCACCCTGGACCCCGAGCTGCAGCGCTCCGGCGACGCCGCGGTGCTCGAGACGCTCCCGCGGGAGGACTCGCTGGCCGCGATGTTCACCGCCGTCGAGCCCGGCACCGGCCACCTGCTGGCGATGAGCGTCAACCGGACCTTCGGCTACGACCTCGCCGACCGCACCCAGGAGTCGTTCAACCTCAACGTGGCGCCCAGCCAGGGCTCGGGCTCCACGTACAAGGTGTTCGTCGCCGCCGCGGCCCTGGCCCGGGGCTACTCGTCCTACTACACGCTCACCGCGCCCGACCCCTACGTCTCCCGGGTCTACTCCGGCCCGTGCGAGGGCCGGGACACCGACGGCCGGTACTGCGTCCGCAACGCCGGGTCGGGCTACCGCTCGACGCTGGACCTGACGACGGCGCTGTACCAGTCCTCCAACACCTACTTCCTCGCGCTCGAGGACGCCCTGGGCAGCGTCGAGGAGCCGGTGCGCATGGCCGAGGCGGCGGGGCTGTTCCAGTTCAGCCCGCCGGGGCTGGCCCAGCAGATCATCGACGAGAACCGCGGGTCGTTCACCTTCGGCGCCGAGGCGACCAGCCCGCTGGCCCTGGCCAGCGCCTACTCGACGTTCGCCGCCGGCGGCACGCAGTGCGACGTCGTCCCGGTGACCGCCGTCCTCGACCGGAACGGGGAGCCGGCGGTCGGCGCCGACGGCGAACCGCTCGCGGTCGGCGACCGGTGCACGCCCGAGGCGATCCCACCGGGCGTGGCCAACACGATGAACCAGATGCTGCGCAAGGACGTCGAGCCGGGGAACCCGGGGCAGACCGGGGCGCGCGCCTACGTCCGCGGCCACCAGATCGCCGGCAAGACCGGCACCTCGCAGGACAACTACTCGGTGGCGTTCGTGGGCTACACGCCCGAGATCACCGCGAGCGTCATGGTCCTCAACCCCAAGCGCAACGAGGACGTCGGCGGCTTCGGTGGCGGCAAGGGCGCCACCATCTGGCACGACGCGATGGAGCCGATCCTCACCGCGCGCGGCAGCGGCGAGTTCCCGCCCGCGGACGAGACCGTGCAGAACGGCAACACCCGCCCGGTGCCCGGCTGCTCCGGCGTCCGGGCCTGCGAGCGGGCCCTCACCGACGCCGGGTTCACCGCGCGGACGGTGCGCGTCGACAGCGACGAGCCGGCCGGCACCCTCCTGGGCACCAGCCCGCCGCGCGGCGGCCGCGCCGTGCCGGGCCAGCTGGTGTCGATCCTGGTGAGCAACGGCAGCGACTACGTGGAACCGGCGCCCGAGCCCGCGCCCCCCACGGAGCCGGCGCCCGCGCCCCCGACCGGGCCGCCGCCCGCGCCCGGGACGAGGCCGCCGACGACGTCCCCGCCGACGTCCCCGCCGCCGCCCCCGGCGCCGGAGCCGCCCCAGACGCCGGAGCCGCCGCCACCGGCCACGGAGCCGCCGACCGCACCGGCCACGCCGCCGCCCCCGCCCGCCGCGCCCGCCACGGAGGCCCCGCCGCCCGGCTCCCCCTGGCGGCCGACGGCCTGACGCCGCCCCAGCCGCGCGTCGAGGGACTGGGTGAGCAGCCACCCGGCCAGCAGGACCAGGTGCAGCAGGAACAGCCACAGGCCGATGGCGACCACCGCACCGACGACCACCAGGCCGCCGAAGGGCGCGCCGAGGTCCAGGGGCAGCGACAGGAACAGCACGAAGCCCTGCAGGAAGCCGGACAGGCAGGCCGCGGTGAACAGCGCGCCGCTGACCAGCGCGCCCCACCGGCGCCGGCCGCCGGCCACCACGCCGTAGCCCCAGAGGATGGGCACGGTCAGCACGAACAGCACCGAGTAGTAGCCGACGGCGAACCGCCCGATCAGGGGCCCGGCGCCGTCCTCGCGGGCCAGGTCGGCCATGGCCGTGGCGGCCAGCAGCAGCGGGTACAGCAGCAGGGGCGTCACCACGACCAGGGGCAGCGTGAGCAGCCGGCCCCGCCAGCCGGTGAGGTTCTCCCGCCGCTGGCTGAACCGCATCAGCGCCCGCCGCAGCCCCTCGCCGTACAGCGACAGCGGCAGCAGCGCCAGCGCGAACCCCAGCAGGTCCAGCCGGACGCCGGCGTCGACCAGCCGGGCCACCGCGTCCGGCGCGCCCAGTGACTCCGGCAGCAGCTCGGCCAGCCGCTCGCTGCGCCCGCGGACCTCCCCGGCCGAGGTGGCCAGCGCGGTCAGCCGGACGGAGACCAGCACCAGCGGCACCACCGCGATGCCGGCGTAGAAGGTCAGGCCCGCGCCGATCAGCGCGAGGTCACGGCCGCGCAGCAGGCGCCGGGCACCGGCCAGCAGCGCGCGCGTCTCGACCCGCAACCGGGCCGCCGTCCACCTGCGTGCCGGGCTCACCCGCCCATGCCACCAGTCCCGGCGGCCCGGCGCCCGCCGGGGACCGGACGGCGCTCAGTCGTCGGTGCTCGCGTCGTCGGTGGTGGGGGCGTCGTTGCCCGGGTTCTGGCCGGTCTCCTGGCAACTGGCGTCGTTCTCGTTGCTGGCGTTGCCGCCGGCGGAGTCGCAGTTGGTCGGGCCGCGGGAGAAGTCGGTGTTGTCGCCACAGGCGACCAGGGAGCCGAGCAGGGCGAGCACGACGAGCGGCCGGGCCAGGCGCATCCGCGTGGAAGAGGACATGCAGCAATCGGTACACGTCCCCACGGCCGCGCAAACCGGCGGGGGTCGGGAACCTCCCGGAGTCGCCTGGTCACCGTCCGTGACTGATGTAATTACACCGGGGTGATTGTCACACGCCGGTCACGGACCTTACGCTGAGTGTGTCCAACGGGGCGCTCCGTCACCAGTCCGGGTGACACCCCGTGGACGCCGTCGAGCCGGTCCTCCCGCAGCGGAGACCGGGCCGGGGACCCATCGCAGTCCTGGGGTGTAGCGCGTGTCCGCACGCGCCGGGCGACTCCACGCCCGAACCCGTCAGCTAACCCGGTAGGCGGCCTGGGAGAAGGAGAGACCGCCGCGTGGCGTCCCTGCGCACGTCCGTCCCCGGCACGCCCGCGACCGGCCGCGGCCGCCGCGCCGCCCTCGCGCTCGTCGGCGCCCTCGGCATCGGTCTCGGGCTGGGGGCCGTCCCGGCGCCGGCCCGGGCGGAGGAGCCGACGTCGGCCGCCGAGGCCGCGCAGCTGGTCGCCGCCCGGGGCCACGAGCTCGAGGCCGTCACCGAGCAGTTCAACGAGGCCCGCGAGGCGCTCGTCGCCCAGCAGGCCGCCGCCGACGCCGCCGCCGCGCAGCTGGCCGCCGCCCAGGCCGCCGTGGACACCGCGCGGCAGCAGGTGATCGGGATCGCCCGGTCGGCCTACACCGGCGACAGCATGGGCTCGCTGCAGGCGCTCATGACCAGCGAGGACGCCGACGAGTTCGTCAACCGCGTCACCCTGCTGCAGGGCGTCGCCGGTTACCAGGGCGAGCTGCTCGGCCAGGCCGCGGCCGCCACCGAGACCGCCACCGCCGCGCAGGCCGCCGCCGCCGAGGCCGCCGCCGAGGCGCAGCGCCAGTACGACGCCGTCGCCGCCCAGCAGGCAGACCTCGAGGCGCAGATCGCCGCCTACCAGACCGACTACGCCCGGCTGAGCGCCGAGGAGCGGCGCGCCGCCCTCGAGGCCGCCGCCGCGGCGCACGCCGCCGAGGACTCCCGCGCCAGCCGCGACGAGGAGCGCGAGGACACTGCGTCGTCCTCCGCGTCCTCCTCCGCCGAGGAGCCGGCCGCGGCGGCCGCGCCGGCCAGCGGCGTCGCCGGGACCGTCGTCGCCACCGCCATGGCCCAGCGCGGCAAGCCCTACGTGTGGGCGGCCGCCGGCCCGAGCTCGTTCGACTGCTCCGGCCTCACCCAGTACGCCTTCCGCGCCGCGGGGATCAGCCTCCCGCACTCCAGCAGGATGCAGTCGACGATGGGCACCGCGGTCTCCCGCGCGAACCTGCAGCCCGGTGACCTGGTCTTCTTCTACAGCCCGGTGAGCCACGTCGGCATCTACATCGGCAACGGCCAGATGGTGCACGCGCCGACGTCGGGCGACGTCGTCAAGGTCGCCAGCATCGACGCGATGGGCGGCTACGCCGGCGCCCGCCGCATCGGCTGACGCGGGTCGCGCCTCAGCCGGGGCAGCGCCGCGGCCACCGGGTCCGGCCGCAGGTCGGCCAGCCGGCGCAGCAGGACCGGACGGGACCCCCGCTGCGCCGGACCCCGCACGACCCGACCCTGCCACGCACCTCACACCCCGCGACCGGGACGCCGGCGCCCGCTGCCGCGTTGACCCTCCGGAACCGCCCCCGACCCGAGGACCGCGCACCGATGAACCCCCGCACCGTCGCCCTGGCCTTCCGCGTCGTCGCCGTCGCCGAGGCCCTCTCCTGGATCGGCCTGCTGGCCGGCATGTACGTCAAGTACGTGCCGGAGACCTCGGAGGCCGGCGTCCAGGTGTTCGGGCCGGTCCACGGCGCGGTGTTCATCGCCTACGTGGTCGTGGCGCTGGTCGCCGCGCGGGTGCTCGGCTGGTCCCGGTGGACGACGCTGCTCGCGCTGGCCGCCTCCATCCCGCCGCTGGTCACCGTGGTGTTCGAGCGCTGGGCCGGGCGCACCGGGCGGCTGGCGGCGCCCGTCCGCGCCTGACCTACCGTTCCGGTCATGCCGGAGCCCGTGCTGCCCTCGACCGCCCGCACCCTGCTGGCCCGCACCGCCCGGGTGCAGCGCGAGGGGCGGGCGCCCGGCCTGGTCGCCGGGGTGGTCCGGGACGGCGGGCTGGCCTGGTCGGCCGGCCGCGGCGACGTCGCCGAGCCGCACACCGACGTCCAGTACCGGCTCGGGTCCATCAGCAAGACCGTCACCGCCGTCGCGGTCATGCGGCTGCGCGACGAGGGCCGGCTGGCGCTGGACGACCCGCTGGACCGGCACGTGCCCGGCACGCCGTTCGGCGACCGGTCGGTCGGCCAGCTGCTCTCGCACCTGGCCGGCGCCGCCGCGGAGAGCCCGGGCGGCTGGTGGGAGCGGGTGCCCGGCGGCCCGCTGGCCGACCTGCGGCTGTCCGGGGAGCACGTCGTCCTGGGCGAGGCCCGGCGCTTCCACTACTCGAACCTCGGCTTCGGCCTGCTCGGCGAGCTCGTGGCCCGGCTGCGCGGGCGGTCGTGGGAGGACGTCGTCACCGCCGAGGTGCTCGGGCCGCTGGGCATGACCCGGACGACGCCGCGCCCCTCCGGCCGCGCCGCGCAGGGCTACGCCGTCCACCCGTGGGCCGACGTCGTCCTGCCCGAGCCCGAGCACGACGCCGGCGTGATGGCCGCCGCCGGGCAGCTGTGGGCGACGCTGGCCGACCTCGCCCGCTTCGCCGCCTTCCTGCTCGGCGACACCGGCGACGTGCTGTCCCCGGCGACGCTCGAGGAGATGGCCGTGCCGGCCGGCGTCGACGGCTCCTCACCGGCCTGGTCGGCCTACGGGCTGGGCCTGCAGGTGCTGCGGGTCGACGGCCGCACGCTCACCGGCCACGGCGGCTCGATGCCCGGCTTCCTGGCCGGCGTCTTCGTCGACCGCGAGGAGGGGACCGGCGGCGTCTCGCTGGCCAACACCACCAGCGGCCTGGACGTGCTCGTCCCCGGCCTGCTGGCCGACCTCCGTGCGGCCGAGCCGCGGGTGGCCGAGCCGTGGCGCCCGGCCGAGCCGCCGGTGCCGCTGGAGCAGCTCGGCGTCTGGTACTGGGGCCCCGCGCCGCACGCCCTGCGCGCGGTGGACGGCGGCCTGCTGCACCTCGGCCCGCTGCCCGGCCGGTCGGGGCGGGCCAGCCGCTTCCGCCGCGACGCCGACGGCACCTGGGTGGGCCTGGACGGCTACTACGCCGGCGAGCCGCTGCGGATCGCCGGCGACCACCTGGACCTGGGCACGTTCGTCTTCACCCGCTCGCCCTACGACCCCGCCGCCCCCGTCCCCGGCGACGTCGACCCCCGCGGCTGGTCGGCGACGGCCGGCGAGGCGTAGGAAGCGATCCGCACGTGTCGACGGCCCGTACGCGCGGAGAGCTCCCCATGCCGTTCATGGCCGGTCGAAGGCGTCCATCGTGGTCTTGACGACGGCGCCGTAGGCCAGGTGCGGCACGAGGTCGCTCACCCAGTCGGTGGCCGACCAGGTGCGCGGGTCGGTGATGCCCAGCGCCGTCATCGGGCCGTTGGCCGCCACCAGGACGCCGAGCGTGGTGAGCAGCGTCCCGACCAGCGGCTGCGACCGGAAGCCCGAGGCGCGGGCCAGCCCGACGACGACGCCCACGCCGACGCCCGCGACCAGGCCGGTCATCGGCCCGAGCCCCTGGACCCGGTTCTGCCGGTGCTCCTCGTCGCCGGGGATCGGCACGTGCGCCTTCTCGGCGAGCTTCTCCACGGTCTGCTCGGGCGTCGAGCTGGTCCCGCGGCCACGGACGGTCATGTCGAGGTAGGTGACGGCGTTGAGCGCAGTGGAGCCCGCCGCGCCGGCCGCCGCACCGCGCAGCGCCCAGCCGAGCGTGCTGATGCCCCGCCTGCCCTTGCCGAACGTCCCCACCGGGGTGCGTCTCGCCATGCCGCCCGCGGTACCCGCCGCGCTCACCAGGGCAAACGGGCGCATCCTGGGGGAGTGGACGACGCCGGCGCGGCCCTCGAGCGGGCCATCGACGCGCTGCTCGACGCCCGCGCACCGGGCGCCACGATCTGCCCCTCCGAGGCGGCCCGCGCGGTCGACCCGGAGGGCTGGCGCGACCTGATGCCGCAGGCCCGCGCCGCCGCGGGCCGGCTCGCACGGCGGGGCGCGGTCGAGGTGACCCAGCGCGGCGCGGTGGTCGACGTCGCCACCGCCCGCGGCCCGGTGCGCGTCCGCCGGGTCAGCTGACCGGCAGCGGGCGGGCGAGGAAGGCGGCGAGCAGCCGGGCGGTCCGGTCGACGGTGCCGGTGTGCAGCACCTCGTACCCGTGCGTGCTCAGCGTGGGCAGGCTGAGCAGCGCCGCCCGCGCCGTCTGGCCCGAGGCCTTCGCCTGCGAGGCGTCGGAGTCGAAGGACTGCCACACCGCCGTCTGCGGGTCCACGCCGAGCTCGCGGCCGGTGTCGACCAGCGCGTCGGCGACGGCCCGGTCGTAGACGACGGCGTCGTCGGCGTAGGCGACCACGGGGCCGCCGTCGACGGTGACCTGGTACTCGGCCTCCGCCGGGCCGACGTCGAGGGCGACGGTGAGGTCGCCGGGCAGGGTGCGGGCGGCGTAGGAGGCGCCGATGCCGCCCATCTCCTCGCTGGTGGTCGCGACCAGGTGCACGTCGCCGTGCGGGCGCCCGCGCAGCAGCCGGGCGGCGCCGACGAGGGCGGTCAGCGCGGCGCGGTCGTCGAGGAAGTAGCCGCCGACGAAGTCGCCGAAGCGGGTGAGCCCGCGCCGGTCGGCGTGCACGCACACCCGGGTGCCGGGGTGCACGCCGGCCGCGGCCAGCTCGTCGGCCAGGCGCCCGGTGAAGACGTACACGTGCGACCAGTCCATGGCCTTGTCGCCCTGGTCCGGCTTGGTCTCCCAGATCCGCGGGCTGTCGGTGGTCGTGTGCTCCGAGCCGAGGGTGAGCACGCCGGTGAGCGTCTCCCGCCGGCCGAGGACGGCGACCGGGCCCAGGCCGAAGTTGCCCGGGTACATGACGCCCAGCGAGCTCACCCGCAGCGAGCCGTCGGGCTCGACCCGCTTGACCATCATCGACAGCTCGTCCAGGTGTGCCATGACGCGGACGGCCGGGGCCGACCGGTCCCGCCCGTGCAGGAGCGCGACCAGGTTGCCCGCGGCGTCCACCGACACCTCGTCGGCCAGCGGCTCGAGCTCCCGGCGGACGAGGTCGCGCACCGACTGCTCCTCCCCGCAGGGGCCGTAGGTGCGCAGCAGCTCGTCGAGCAGGTCGGGCAGCGGGGTGGCCACGGGGCTCCTCGGGTCGGTGACGGCGGTCCGACCCGTCCTACCCGCCCGGCGCCGGGTCCGCCCCCGCAGCCCGCTCCAGCAGCGGGGCGACCCGGTGGTCGACGTAGCGGCGCAGCGCGAGCGCGGTGTCGGTGCGCTCCACGCCGGGGACCGCGAGCACCTGCTCGGTGAGCCGCCACAGGTCGTCGGCGTCGACCGCGACCACGCGCACGAGCAGGTCGGCGGCCCCGGACAGCGCCGTCACCTCGAGCACCTCCGGCAGCGCCGCGAGCGCGGCCGCGACCTCCTCGAGGCTGCGCTGCACGACCTGCACGGTCACGTAGGCGCCGAGCCGGTAGCCGAGCGCCTCGGGCCGCACCCGGGCGTCGAACGGCGCCAGGAAGCCGCCGGACTCCAGCCGGGCCAGCCGCGCCTGCACGGTGTTGCGCGCCAGCCCCAGCCGCTGGGACAGGGCCATGACCGTGGCGCGGGGGTCGTCGGTCAGCGCCTGCACCAGGCGGGCGTCGGTGGCGTCCAGACGGTCCGGACCGGGCGGCATCTGCTCAGTCTGACACGTTCGGACGTCCTACCAGTCGTCATCCTGCGCAGTCCGCCGTCCCGACCTTGCGCAATCCGGGAGGGGGGTGATCTCCTCCGGACGGGGTCGGTCGTGCCACGATGTGTGAGTGCCGCCACACCCCGGCGCACACAGGACGTCCAGCACCGCGACCGGCCGGCGACCCCGGCAGCCGCGGCCGACGGCGAGGAGGAGCGCGTGAGCGTGCCGAGCGTGACCACGGAGGCGGTGGACCCGGTACCCGGGGCAGCGGCGCCGCACCTGCCCCAGCAACCGGACCTGGTGCAGCTGCTGACCCCCGAGGGCGAGCGGGTCGAGCACCCCGACTACCCCCTCGAGATCGGCGACGAGGAGCTGCGCGGGCTCTACCGCGACCTCGTGCTGGTCCGCCGCTGGGACGTCGAGGCCACCGCCCTGCAGCGCCAGGGCGAGCTCGGCATCTGGGCCTCGCTGCTGGGGCAGGAGGCCGCGCAGATCGGCGCCGGCCGCGCGATGGCCGCCGACGACATGGCCTTCCCCACCTACCGCGAGCACGGCGTCGCCTGGGTGCGCGGCGTCGACCCGCTGCACGTCATCAGCCTGTTCCGCGGCGTCGACAACGGCGGCTGGGACCCGGTGGCCACCGGCTTCAACCTCTACACCGTCGTCATCGGCGCGCAGACCCTGCACGCCACCGGCTACGCGATGGGCCTGCAGCGCGACGGCGCGGAGACCGCCACGCTCGCCTTCCTCGGCGACGGCGCCACCAGCCAGGGCGAGGTCAACGAGGCGATGATCTGGGCGGCCAGCTTCTCGGCCCCGGTCGTCTTCTTCTGCCAGAACAACCAGTACGCCATCAGCGTGCCGCTGGAGCGGCAGTCCCGCGTCCCGCTGTACCAGCGCGCGGCCGGCTTCGGCTTCCCCGGCGTCCGCGTCGACGGCAACGACGTCCTCGCCGTCCTCGCCGTCACCCGGGCCGCCCTGCAGGCCGCCCGCGAGGGCCAGGGCCCGACGTTCGTCGAGGCGTTCACCTACCGGATGGGCGCCCACACCACCTCCGACGACCCCACCCGCTACCGGCTGGCCAGCGAGCTGGAGGAGTGGAAGCTGCGCGACCCGATCGCGCGGGTGAAGGCGCACCTGTCCCGCAGCGGCACCGCCGACCAGGAGTTCTTCGACGCCGTCGAGGCCGAGGCCGACGAGCTGGCCGCGCGCATCCGGAAGGGCACGCTGGAGATGCCCGACCCGCCGGGCACGGCGATGTTCGACCGGGTGTACGCGGAGCAGACGCCGCACCTGGCCGCGCAGCAGCAGGCCTTCGAGGCCTACCAGGCGAGCTTCGAGGGGGCGGGTTCCTGATGGGCACCGAGACGCTCACCATCGGCAAGGCCCTCAACCTCGGCCTGCGCCGCGCCATGGAGGACGACGCCAAGGTCGTGCTCATGGGCGAGGACATCGGCCGCCTCGGCGGCGTCTTCCGCATCACCGACGGCCTGCAGAAGGACTTCGGCGAGGACCGCGTCGTCGACACCCCGCTGGCCGAGGCCGGCATCCTCGGCACCGCCGTCGGCCTGGCCATGCGCGGCTACCGGCCGGTCTGCGAGATCCAGTTCGACGGGTTCGTCTTCCCCGCCTACAACCAGATCGTCACCCAGGTCGCCAAGATCCACGCCCGCTCCCGCGGGAAGCTGGCCGTGCCGATCGTCATCCGCATCCCGTTCGGCGGCGGCATCGGCGCCGTCGAGCACCACAGCGAGAGCCCCGAGGCGTACTTCGCGCACACCCCCGGGCTCAAGGTGGTCGCGGTCAGCAACCCGGTCGACGCCTACTGGGGCATCCAGCAGGCGATCGCCCACCCCGACCCGGTCGTCTTCCTCGAGCCCAAGCGGCGGTACTGGGAGAAGGCCGAGGTCGACACCGACGCCACGCCCGACCCGCTGTTCGCCTCCCGGGTGGTCCGCGGCGGCGACGACGTCACGGTGCTGGCCTACGGCCCGATGGTGAAGACGGCGCTGCAGGCCGCCGACGCCGCCGCCGAGGAGGGCCGCTCGCTGGAGGTCGTCGACCTGCGCACCCTCTCGCCGCTGGACCTGGACCCGGTGTTCGAGTCGGTGCGCCGCACCGGCCGCTGCGTCGTCGTCCACGAGGCGCCGGTGACCCTCGGCCTCGGCGCGGAGATCGCCGCGCGGATCACCGAGGAGTGCTTCTTTTCGCTGGAGGCGCCGGTGCTGCGGGTCGGCGGCTACGACACCCCCTACCCGCCGTCGAAGCTGGAGGAGGAGTACCTCCCCGACCTCGACCGCGTGCTCGACGCCGTCGACCGGGTGGTGGCGTCCTGATGGGGCAGCTGCGCCAGTTCAGGCTCCCCGACGTCGGGGAGGGGCTGACCGACGGCGAGATCCTGCAGTGGCTGGTGGCCGTGGGCGACACCGTCACGGTCAACCAGCCGCTGTGCGAGGTGGAGACCGCCAAGGCCGCCGTCGAGCTGCCCTCGCCGTACGCCGGCACGGTGACCGAGCTGCTGCACGAGGCGGGCACGACCGTCGACGTCGGCACGCCGATCATCACGATCGACGTCGGCGGCGAGGACGCCCCCGCCCCCGCGGCTCCCGCGGACGGCGGGGAGGCCGGGGCCGGGCTGATCGGCGGGGCCGCCCCGGGCGGGCGGACGGCGGTGCTCGTCGGCTACGGGCCGCGCAACACCGAGGCCCGCCGGCGCTCGCGCCGGTCGGCGCCCGCCGAGCCCGCCGCCGCGCCCGCGCCGGCCGGCACCGACCACTCCCGGGCGGCCGATGACCTCGAGCGGCCGCCGCTGCTGGCCACCGCCCCCGACGCCACGGTCAAGCCCGTGCGGCACGGCGGCCTCGAGGTGGGCCGGCAGG
Source organism: Geodermatophilus arenarius (assembly GCF_042654585.1). Classification (NCBI taxonomy): domain Bacteria; kingdom Bacillati; phylum Actinomycetota; class Actinomycetes; order Geodermatophilales; family Geodermatophilaceae; genus Geodermatophilus; species Geodermatophilus arenarius. Next base: position 5,402 of record NZ_JBHSGR010000023.1, on the reverse strand, counting down.
CCGAGGCGCACGCCCGCGCCGAGGCGGCCGCCCCGTCCCGGCCGGCCGCGCCCGGCCGGGGATCGGTGCGCCCGCTGGCCAAGCCGCCGGTGCGCAAGCTCGCCCGCGACCTCGGCGTCGACCTCGCGGCGCTCACCGGCAGCGGCGCCGGCGGCGTCATCACCCGGGAGGACGTCACCGCCGCCGCGAGCGCGCCGTCGGCCCCCGCCGCGGCGCCCGCGCCCGTGGCCCCCGCCGCCGGCGACCAGCGGATCCCGGTCAAGGGCGTGCGCAAGGCGACGGCGGCGGCGATGGTGGCCAGCGCGTTCACCGCGCCGCACGTCACGGAGTTCCTGACCGTCGACGTCACCCGGACGATGAAGCTGCGCGCGCGGGTCGCCGCCCGCCCGGAGTTCGCCGGGGTCAAGGTCGGCCCGCTGCTGTTCGTGGCGAAGGCGCTGCTGCTCGCGGCGCAGCGCCACCCGGTGGTGAACAGCTCGTGGGACGAGGCGGCGCAGGAGATCGTCGTCCACGGGCAGGTCAACCTCGGCATCGCCGCGGCCACCCCGCGCGGGCTGGTCGTGCCCAACGTCAAGGACGCCGGGCGGCTGTCGCTGGCCGAGCTCGCCCGGGCGCTCACCGAGCTCACCGAGACGGCGCGGGCGGGGCGGACCGCGCCGGCGGACATGACCGGCGGGACGATCACGATCACCAACGTCGGGGTGTTCGGCGTCGACACCGGGACGCCGATCCTCAACCCCGGTGAGTCGGCGATCCTGGCCTTCGGCGCGGTCCGCGAGATGCCCTGGGTGCACAAGGGCAGGGTCGCCGTCCGGCAGGTGACGCAGCTGGCGCTGTCGTTCGACCACCGGATCATCGACGGCGAGCTCGGCAGCCGGTTCCTCGCCGACGTCGGCGCGCTCCTGGCCGACCCCGGGCTGGCGCTCGCGTTCTGACCCCGGGCACGGGCCGAGGGCCTGCCGACACCGGTCGGCAGGCCCTCGACCCGGGCTCAGGCGCGGCGGTCGAGCTGCCCGCGCAGCAGCAGCCAGCCGACGACGGCGAGGTAGGCGCCCACCGGCACACCCCCGCCCGTCTGGGACAGGAACAGGAAGACCGGCGTCACCAGCGGCAGCAGCGCGACCAGCGGGCGGGACACCCGCCCCGAGCGCCACAGGCCGACGGCCAGGGCGACCGAGCCGAGGAACCACAGCGCGTTGGCCACCAGCGCCACGGCGGGGAAGAAGGCCAGGTCCTCGCCGTTGACGACGCTGGACAGCATGCCGCCGCTGAGCAGCACCGTCCCGGTGGAGGCCGCGATGGCCGGCCAGCGGGTGCCGGCCAGCGCGGCGAGGTGCAGGTGGAGGACCGGCAGTGCCCAGAGCATCACGGCCGTGCCGACGAGGATGGCGGCGGTGCGCGGCTCGATCGCCGGGTCGGTGTCCTGCGGGTGGAGCAGCTGGGTGACGCCGACGGCGACCGAGATGCCGGCGGCGACGAGGGCGGCGGCGCCGGCCCGGGTGCCGGCCCGGGCGCCGGTCCGGGGCCGGGTCGCGGCGGGGGCGGGGGTGGGCAGCGTGGTGGTCACGAGGGCTCCTCGGCTCGGTGGGGACGCCTGGTCAGGCGGTCGCCGAGGACGCTAGGAACGGCCGGGGCACGCCGGCGTCGGCCTGCGGTCCACATCCGGCGGCGGCGGGTCGCGACCGCGGTGTCGACCTCGGTCGAACCCCCGTGTCGCCTTCCGGGGGACGCGCGGCCGGCTCCGGGACCCGTAGGTTCCCGTGCCGTGACGACGACCGCCGGGACCGCCCGGCACCCCGCGGTCGCGGCGGCGGCGGTGCCCCGCTGGACCAGCGGGCTGGACCTGGCGGTCGCCGCGGGCCTGGCCGTGTGGGGGCTGGTCGAGGTGGTCCTCTCACCCGGCCTGGCACCGGTCCCGGGCGCGCTGTTCGTCCTGGTGTCGACCCTCCCGCTGGCGGTGCGCCGCCGGTTCCCCGGCTCGGTGACCGCCGTGGTCGCGGCCGCGCTCGTCGTGCACGCGGCGACCGCGGAGGCGGCGGCGACCTTCACGCCCTTCCCGAGCCTGCTGCTGGCCGCCTTCACCGTCGCCGTGCACGTCCGCTCCCTGCCCGCGGCCGTGGGCCTGGGCGCGCTGCCGGTGGCCGCCATGGCGGCGGCGGGGCAGCTCGGCTACTTCGGCGTCGAGGCGTCCCGTCCCCGCGCGCTGGTCCTGCTGTTCTTCTTCGTCGCCGGCGCCTGGACCGGCGGGCGCGTCGTCCACCACCGGGCGCTGGCCGCCCTGCGCGCCGAGGCCGGCTCGGCCGCCGCGGCCGACCGGGCCGTGGCGCAGGAGCGGGCCCGCATCGCCCGGGAGCTGCACGACGTCGTCGCGCACGCCGTGTCGGTCGTGGTGCTGCAGACCGGCGCCGCGGAACTGTTCGTCGGCCGCGACCCGGACCGCGCCCGCGACCACATCGGCACGGCGCGCCGCACCGCCACCGAGGCCATGGCGGAGATGCGCCACCTGCTCGACGTCCTGCGCGAGGGCGAGGCCGTCTACCTGCCGCAGCCGGGCATCGAGCGGCTGCCGGACCTGGTCGACGAGGCGCGCGGCGCCGGCCTGGACGTGGCGCTCACCGTGGACGTCGCGGGGACCGTGCCCGACGGGCCCTCCCTGGCCGTCTACCGGATCGTGCAGGAGTCCCTCACCAACGTCCTGCGGCACGCGCCGGGCGCCCGGACCACCGTCACCGTCGGCCGCACCGGGGACGAGCTCACCGTGGCGGTCCGCGACCACGGTCGCCGCGCGGCGTCCGGGGACGCGCCGCCGGCGCCGTCCGGCCTGAGCTCCGGCGGCTACGGCATCCCGGGCATGCGCGAGCGGGTCCGCGTGTACGGCGGGTCGCTGGCCGTGGGTCCGGAGCCGGACGGCGGCTGGCTGGTCCGCGCGGTCCTCCCGGTGGGGTCGTCGTGACGGCGCCGCGCCGGCTGCGGGTCGTCGTGGCCGACGACCACGCGCTGGTCCGGTCGGGCATCACCGGCCTGCTCGAGGCGGGCGACGTCGAGGTGGCCGGGGAGGCCGCCGACGGCGTGGAGGCGGTCGAGGTGGCGCTGCGGGTGCGGCCCGATGTCGTGGTGATGGACGTGCGCATGCCGCGCCTGGACGGCATCGAGGCCACCCGCCGGCTGCGCCGGGACCCGGCCGGCCCGCAGGTGCTCGTGCTCACCACCTTCGACCTCGACGAGTACGTCTTCCGGGCGCTGGAGGCGGGCGCCGCCGGGTTCCTGCTCAAGGACGCGCCGCCCGGCCGGCTGGTCGACGCCGTGCGCACCGTCGCCGACGGCGACGCGCTGCTCGCCCCCGCCGTCACCCGCCGGCTCGTCGAGCGACACCTGCGCGCGCCGGCGCCGGCGACCGGGCCGGACCCCGCCGCCGACCTCAGCCCGCGGGAGCGGGAGGTGTGGCTGCTCGTCGCGCGGGGGCTGTCCAACGCCGAGATCGCCGGCACGCTCGTCGTCACCGAGGCCACGGTCAAGGCGCACGTCACCCGCCTGCTGGCCAAGCTCGGCGTGCGCGACCGGGTGCAGGCGGTCGTGCGCGCCTACGAGACCGGACTCGTCCGCCCCGGCGGCTGAACGGCGCTACCGTGCGCCGGTGACCGACCTCGACCGGCTGCTCACCGCCGCCGCCCGCGCCCGGGTGCCCGAGGGCGGGTTCGGCTACCTCGGCGCCGACGGCGCCCTCGTGCCCGACCGCCCGCAGCAGACCTGGATCGTCGCGCGGATGACCCACGTCTTCGCGCTGGCGCACCTGCTGGACCGGCCGGGCGCGGAGGAACTGGCCCGTCACGGCCTCACGGCGCTGCGCGAGGGGCCCCTGCACGACGGCACGGACGGCGGCTGGCGGGCGGCGGAGGACGACGACACGAAGAGCGCGTACGTGCACGCCTTCGCCGTGCTCGCGGGCGCGACCTCCACCGCCGCGGGCGTCGACGGGGGCCCGGCGCTGCTCGACGAGGCGCTGGCGGTGTGGGACCGGCACTTCTGGGACGACGACGCGGGCCTCGCCGTCGAGGAGTGGACCGCGGACTGGTCCCGGCTGTCGGACTACCGCGGCGCCAACGCCAACATGCACGGCGTCGAGGCGACCCTCGCCGCGGCCGACGCCCTCGGCGGTGCGGAGGCCCCCCGGCTGCGGCAGCACGCGCTGCGCAGCACGGAGCGGATCGTGCACGGCTGGGCCCGCGAGCGGGACTGGCGGCTGCCCGAGCACTACGACGCCGCCTGGACGCCGCTGCCCGAGCACAACCGGGACCGCCCGGCCGACCCGTTCCGGCCCTACGGGGTCACCGTCGGGCACCAGTTCGAGTGGTCGCGGCTGTGCCTGCACCTGCGCGCGGCGCTGGGCGACGGCGCGCCGGCCTGGCTGCTCGACGACGCGGTCGGGCTGTTCGAGGCGGCCGCCGGCCGGGGCTGGGCCGCGGACGGGCAGCCGGGCTTCCCGTACACGCTGGACTGGGACGACCGGCCGGTGGTGACCGCGCGGATGCACTGGGTGCTGTGCGAGGCGGTGGCGGCGGCCACCGTGCTCGGCGCGGTCACCGGCGAGGACCGCTACGCCGACCTGGCCGCGGCCTGGCGGGCGCACGGCGAGGAGCGCTTCGCCGACCCCGCCACCGGCAACTGGCACCACGAGCTCACGCCGTCGGGCGAGGTGGCCACCGGCACCTGGGCCGGGCAGCCGGACGCCTACCACCTGGCGCAGATGCTGCTGCTCGAGGGCGCCCCGGTGCGGGGGAGCGTGGCCGCGGCACTGCGCTGACCTCGGTGTGTCCACTCCAGCGGGCATGGGTAGGCCAGCCGTGACCGCAACGAGTCCCGAGCAAGGAGGAGCGTTCCCGTGGCCAGCGTGCAGGAATCCGTCGACGTCGACGTCCCCATCCGTGTCGCCTACGACCAGTGGACGCAGTTCGAGTCCTTCCCGCAGTTCATGGGCGGGGTCGAGCGCATCACCCAGGTGAACGACACGCTCACCCACTGGGTCACCAACATCGACGGCGTCAAGCGCGAGTTCGACGCCGAGATCACCGAGCAGCACCCCGAGGAGCGGGTGGCCTGGGCCAGCACCGGCGGCGAGGCCAAGCACGCCGGCGTCGTGACCTTCCACCGCCTCGACGACAACAAGACCCGGGTCATGATCCAGATCGACTGGGAGCCGCAGGGCGTCATCGAGAAGGCCGGCGCCGCGCTCGGCTTCGACGACCGCCAGGTCAAGGCCGACGCCCAGCGGTTCAAGGAGTTCATCGAGAGCCGCGGCACCGAGACCGGTGCCTGGCGCGGCGACGTCCCGCGCCCGGACCAGCAGTAGCGCACACGACGGCGCCCGTCCCCTCCGGCCGGAGGGGACGGGCGCCGTCGTGTGC